>CAMNBW010000029.1 GCA_946533525.1 uncultured Lachnospiraceae bacterium | reverse complement strand
CTACATCGCCTCCACCAGTGCCAGGCTGTTAAAGTTCCTTGGGATAAGTCTTCGCCGGAATTCGTCGGAAAGCCTTGCAAACTCGTCCAGCACCTCGTCACTCAGCTCAAAGGTATAGAGCCTCTCAATAGGCGAACGCATTACATGCTCCACCGCATGAACCGTGCCGGGCTTTAGGCTCCGTCCCAAAGGCACCCCCGGAAACTCCCCGTTTACTGCTATGGCCTTGATCTGATAGACCGCCTGGATGAGCCGCAGGGAGAACTTCCCGGAAACTATGGCTTTAAGGGTCTGGTACACCAGCTTTAAAAGCTCCAGATCGTCGTTATTTTCCCTGGAATAATAGTCCGCGATCTCTAAAATATAGGAACCCAGATAGAAGCCCTGAAGATCGGTCCTGAGTTCCTCAAAATAGCAGGAAATATTGGCCTGCTGCATATTATAGGCGCTCCTGCCCTCCGTCAGTATAAATTCCCCGAAGGCAAAGGGCTCCGTCGTAGCCATGAAGCGGTTCCCGCTCCGCCTTGCCCCGTGGACGAAGACCGTTATCTTCCCCCTCTCATCGGTCAGAAGCGTAATCCTCCGGTCATACTCCGCATAATTGTCACTTTTTATCACTATGCCGGTGACATTGACAAGATCTCTCATTACTTTTTATAGCCAAACTGCCTTATCATCGACTCATTTTCTCTCCATCTGTCCCGCACCTTGACGAAAAGCTCGAGCATCACCTGCCGGTTAAGGAGCTTCTCTATCTCCGCCCTGGCGTCGCTCCCTATCTCCTTTATCATGCTGCCTCCCCTGCCGATTATCATGCCCTTGTGGGACTTCTTCTCGCAGACGATGTCCGCCTGAATGTGGGTGCAGCGCTTCTTAAACTTCATGCTGCCGACTAAAACCGCGACCCCGTGAGGCACCTCCTCCTCCATCTTCCTTAAAATGGACTGACGGATGATCTCTGAGACCAGATCCCGCTCTGTCTCGTTGGTAACGGTCTCCTCGTCGTAAAAAGGCTCCCCGTAGGGCAGATACTTAAATATCCCCGACAGCAGCTCAGGTGTTCCGGTACCGACACTGGCGCTTATAGGAAAGATCTCCTTAAAATCGAGACGCTTCCTGTAGGCGTCCATTACCGGCAGCAGCTCTTCGCTCTTTACGGTATCGATCTTATTAATGCACAGGATCACGGGAACATTGGCTTTTTTAAGTATTTCAAAAATGTTTTCCTCTCCGGCGCCGATAAAGGTCGAGGGCTCCACGAGCAAAAGGCAGAGATCCACTCCCTCCAGGGAGCTGATGGCCGCATCGTCCATGAATTCCCCCAGGGCATTCTTCGCCTTGTGTATCCCCGGCGTGTCCACGAAGACTATCTGCCCCTCCTCAGTGGTGAGGACAGTCCTCATCTGCCGCCTCGTGGTCTGGGGCTTATTGGAGGTTATCGCTATATCCATGCCGATAAGAGTGTTCATCAGCGTGGATTTTCCGACATTCGGCCTTCCTATTATCGTTACGTACCCGGCTCTGAAGGTATCACTTATATTCAAGACAACGACCTCGTTTTATTAAAGAGTTCCCTGTTTTCCTCTATCTTATCCTCTCCGCCGATGACGCAGAAGGCTCCTGCGCCCCATAAGGCCTCAAGGTATTTCGAAAGGGCCCTGATCTCCTTAACCCCTGTGCTAAGGACCTCATCCCTGTCTCTTTGTACATCCTCAAAGGTTACATGGCTCATATATGCGTTAAGTGAGCGCTGTCCCTTGCCCGAAGGGGTCAGCGGGGTATCCATATTGCTGACCGTCCCTATTATGAACTTCGTCATATCCCTGTCGGAAACCTCAAAGTTTTCTATATAGGAAGCCGCATTCTTAAATATGTCAAGCGTTTCCTTTAAATGGGGGTCTCTGTAGGAGACCATGAAGCACTCCCCGTTTCTCTGGAAGCCGCTCATGCAGCCGTAGGCCCCGCCCTTTACCCTTATGTTGTTCCATAAATAATCATAGCCCATTATGACCTTAAGCACCTTAAGCGCCCCGGTATACTGAAGCCCCTCTTTCCTGAAATTGCCGCTTCTTGCAACGTACTGCACGAGAGAAGCCGTCTTTATGCCCTCATTCATAAGGCCGTAAGAGGTCTTTTCGCTGTCCGGCAGCGCCCCGGCCTGTAATTTAAGCGCAAACTCCTTATTTTTCAGGCAAACCTGCTCAAAGGTCTTCCGGCTTCCTGTAAAGTCCGCCACGAGGTTTTCCTTCTTAAAGACGATCCCGGCAGTCTCCTTAAGCTTCGCTATGAGCTCGTCGCTCCTTAAATCAAAATCCTTCTCTATGGAATTGACAAGATCGTAAAAAGCTATTCCGCTGACCTTGTCCATGAAGCTTGCGGACCTGGAAATATATGAACCTGCGCGAAGCACCGCCGCCTGATGTCCGGCGCTGGTCAGTGAATCGCTTAAGCGGCTCTTTAACATCGAAATAATCTCTTTAAGCCTCTTTTTATCGTCGAGCACCGAATTAAAGATTATCTCCGGAATGATCTCATAGCCGAAGTCCACCTTTTCATCGAGGAATTTCCCCCGTATCTCGAAAAACGCCCTGAATTCCTCCATGGCCTTAACATCGTTGTACTGCGCGATCCCGACTCTTATCCCGCCGCTGTTTAAGTTTATCTCATTATTGAGATCCGCATAGGAAAACCTCTTTGTATCCACCTGCATATAGATATTCTTAAGTATCCCAAGATACCCCAAAAGCTCCTCGGGCACTCCGGCGCAGTCAAACATGAGCGACAGATACCCGATGCCGTTGGTAAATATGTCGTGATAGAGAAGCTTTACCCCGTCCTCTTCGTGAACCTCATTGATAAAGGGCTCCGCCTTTTTGTCTATATCCGATATTTCAAGCAGAGGTATCGTCTCAAGCTCCTCCTGGGTGCTGGGCTCGCTCTGGTATGCCTTAAGAGCCGCCGTATCCGCTATGAGCTCCTCGATCTCAGCCTCGCTTAAGCCCTTCTTGAATTCGGCCAGCCCTGCCGCCGTCTTCTCGTCCATCTGCTGAACCAGGGTCTTCGAGGGCTTCATTACTATAACGCTGACGTGGCTGTTGTCCAGAAGATATTTTTGTATGAGCTCCTCAAAATATCCCGTATCCACTTTTGCCTTAAGCTCGGCGAAGGTATCGTTCTCCTCGATATGCATAAAGGGATCCTTCTCGTCATATAACCAGCTGTCCAGAGACTGAAGACCGTACATTAATCCCTTGGGGTAGCTTCCGAAATCCGCCTCCCTGTACTTGAATTCATAGTAATTTATCCCCGCCAGGAGGGCCTTTTTGTCAATACCCTGCTTCACCTGCTCCCGCAGCACCTCATCGATGGTATCGAGAAATTCCTGCTTTTTGGACGCCTCGGAATTCTTGGCAATTATCGAAAAATATGGCTGCCTTATACCGTTTTCATACACACAGTAAATGTCCTTGCCGATGTTCTTATCGAGAAGGGTCTGCATAAGCGGTGCGCCGGGCACATCCACCAGGGCGTATTCCAAAATCTGGAAGCCCAGATACAAAAGCTTGTCCAGGGCGCTTCCGACCACGTAGTTCTTAGCAAGATAGGTGTTGTCGTCAAGCTCCTCATCCTCTGCTATGGCGTATTCCCGCTCAATGGTCACCGGGGCCTCAAAGCCCTTCTGGTCCTTAAGGGCGCTGTCGATATCCTTTTTGTCGTAAGCTGAAAGGTATTCCCTGTCGAGCCACTTCAGCTTTTCCGCCATATCGCAGTTTCCGTATAAATAGATATAGGAATTCGAAGGGTGGTAATATTTTTTATGAAGCTCCATAAAATGCTCATAAGTAAGCTTCGGGATCTCCTGCGGGTCTCCGCCGGAATCGAAGGCATATCTCGTATCGGGATAAAGGCTCTCGAAGATCAGGTTTGAAAGCACATCGTCCGGAGACGAATAAGCCCCCTTCATCTCGTTATAGACGACCCCGTTTATGGTCACAGGTTCGTCTTTATCGGTGATCTCGTAATGCCACCCCTCCTGCTTAAATATCTCTTTTCTTTCATAGATATTGGGATGCAGAACCGCATCCATATAGACATCAATAAGATTGGCAAAATCCTTGTCATTGACCGACGCAACGGGATAGACCGTCTTGTCGGGATAGGTCATCGCATTTAAAAAGGTATTTAACGACCCCTTTGCCAGCTCTATAAACGGGTCCTTCGGCGGAAACTTCTTTGACCCGCATAAAACAGAGTGCTCCAGGATGTGCGGCGTTCCGCAGGAATCCTCGGGTGGAGTGCGAAAGCCTATGTAAAAGACCTTGTTCGTATCATCGTTTGAAAGGATGAAGACCCTCGCCCCGCTTTTTTTGTGTTTAAGAAGAAAGCCCTCGGAATTTAAGTCCGGGACTTCCTTTTGACGGATTATCTCATATTCTTTGATTTCATTGATACCGGCCATTGACTGACTCTCCTTGATAAAAACTCAAACCTTTGCCCGCTTATAACAGCACCTTCCCCCTCACTAAAACAACCCTTCCGTTTCAGGAGATATGTTTATGCGTAAACAGATGATCCTGACAGTATTCGTAGTTGCCGTTGCAGCGCGAGCAGAAGCGGAATTCCAGATTAGGGCTGTCGAGCTCCGTGCGTCCGCATACCGCGCATTTATGCTTGGTTATCTTTCCGTCCGAATTGTATTTCATTCCCGATCTCTTTGCGTTGTTCACGCTGCGTTTAAACTCCCATTTCCTGTGTATCTCCTGTGGCGAAACCCTCTTGAAATTCCTGGTGGACAGGAAAAAGATCACAAAATTCAACAGCGACAGCAGTATGATGATCTTGATAAACCACGGGGAGGTGACTATGGAAAAGAGCATCAGCACTGCATCGAAGATAGCCAGCCACTTGATCTTTACCGGAATTATGAAATAAAGCATTACCCTCATATCCGGATAGTTTGCCGCAAATGCAAAGAAAATGGACATATTTACATAGTAGGTGGAGACCGCCGAAGCAAGGAGCGCTCCCCATTCGGGGGCAATGGCGGTGTACCTTAAGCCCAGAGCCGGTCCGATAAAATATACCACTATGGTTCCGACAAGGGTTATTAAAAGTCCCGAGAATATGTAGACATTATACCTGAAGGTTCCCCAGGTCTGCTCCAGCGCCGTTCCAAGCGAATAGTAGAAAAAGAGCATTATGACCGTAAATATGCTAAGCGACCCGGGCGGCATGAGTACCCAGGTGACAAGCCTCCATACCTGACCGTGAAAAATGAGATACGGATTTAAGTTTATAAGCCCTAATAGGCCGCTCCCGCCGTTTATCATGCCTGTCAGGGACAATAGATAACCTATGACATAGGACAGGATCATGTATCTTGTCAGGCCGCTTATGGCATATCTTCCGAATTTGCGTTCTAATTTATTTAACCAGTTCATCTGTTGGAATTCTTTGCTTTCTCCGCTTCATCCGCGGTAGGCACATGGGTTGCGACAAAAATCATAAAATCATTTATCTGTTCCTCCGTCCAGTTTTCCTGACGGAGCCTTATGATTATATTTGCTACTTCTTTTGTATCCATAGATCATGTACTTCCGTGATATTTATATAGAAAGTATAACATAACCTCAGCCGTCACACCACCATATTGTATTCCTCTTCTTTCCCGTATTCCTCCGTATATTGAGGCTCCTCGGGCTCCAGATTCTTAAAGGCGGTGGAGAGCATGAGCTTGATGCGGTTTAGCTGGTTGACCTCAGAGGCGCCGGGATCATAATCTATGGCGACGATATTGCTGCCCGGGTATCTGTGCCGGAGAGCCTTAATAACCCCCTTTCCCACAACGTGGTTGGGCAGGCAGCCGAAGGGCTGGGTACAAACGATATTCTTGACCCCCGCGTGAATGAGCTCACACATCTCCCCGGTCAAAAACCACCCCTCTCCGGTCTGGTTGCCGATGGAAACTATATCCTCCGCGTAGCGCACCAGGGTCTCTATATGAGCCGGCGGCTCAAAATGTCTGGAACGCGCGAATTCCTTCGCAGCGGCCGAGCGCAGAAATTCCAGCGCCCTTATGCCAAGGCGGGCGTTCCTCGCGGTCTTTTTCGAGGTACCCAGCTTGTCCGCCTTGTAGATCTGGTTATAGAAGCAGTATAACAGGAAGTCCATGAGGTCGGGAACCACCGGCTCCGCCCCCTCTGCCTCCAGCAGGTCCGTCAGGTGATTATTCGCAGCCGGCATGAACTTCACCAGAATCTCTCCTACAACTCCGACCCTGGGCTTGACCAGCTCTTCGTCTATGGGAATGGAGTCAAATGCCCTGATCATTTCCCTGCAAAGGCGTCTGAACTTAAAGAAGGAAGGGTGCTTCTGGGAAACAAAGGCACAGCAGATCCTCTTGTAGCGCTCATGCACCTCGTCGGTGTCCCCGGGGTTAAGCTCATAGGGGCGCATCCTTAAAATGCAGCGCAGGAATATATCGCCGAAAACAAGGCCGTACATGCCCTTTATCGCAAGGTCGGCGGTAATCTTAAAGCCGGGATTCGCTTCAAGACCTGAGAGATTGAGCGAGATAACCGGTATCTGCCCCATCCCCGCCTTTTCCAGCGCCCTTCTTATGAAACCGATGTAATTCGTGGCCCTGCAGCCCCCTCCGGTCTGGGACATAATGACAGCCACGCGGTTTAAGTCATATTTTCCGCTTAAAAGCGCATCCATTATCTGACCGACTACCATGAGGGAAGGGTAACAGGCGTCATTATTTACGTACTTCAGGCCCACATCCACGGCCTCGTGTCCGTCGTTGTCCAAAAGCTCGAGATTATAACCCGCGCTTCTGAAGGCCGCCTCGATGACGTCAAAATGCACAGGCGACATCTGGGGACAGAGTATCGTGTAGTTCTCCCTCCTCATCCTCTCGGTGAAAATTGTCTTTTTGTAGGCGCTCGAACGTATCGTCCTCTCCTCGCCCTGCATATCCTTGACCTTAAGGGCTGCCAGGAGGGAGCGCACCCTTATTCTGGCGGCGCCTAAGTTATTTACCTCATCGATCTTAAGGCAGGTATAAATCTTATCCGACCCCGAAAGTATCTCGTAGACCTGGTCCGTCGTAACCGCATCGAGGCCGCAGCCGAAGGAATTAAGCTGTATTAGGTCAAGGTCGTCTCTTAGGCGCACATACTGCGCGGCGGCATAGAGCCTTGAATGGTACATCCACTGGTCCATGACCCGAAGCTCCCTGTCTACGGGCGCTAAGTGGGACACGGAATCCTCGGTTAAGACACAGACATCGTAGCCCGTAATAAGCTCGGGTATGCCGTGGTTTATCTCGGGATCGATGTGATAGGGCCGGCCGGCCAGGACGATACCCCTCTTTCCGGTGGCCTCCATATAGTCAAGAACCTCTTCACCCTTAAGGCGGATGTCCTCCCTCACCGCCTCCTGCTCCTTCCAGGCATCCTGCACCGCAAGGACTATGTCCTCAGGGGGGATCTCCGGGAAGGCCTCTATAAGCCGGGGCGCGATATTTTCCACGGAATCAAAGCTCATGAAGGGGTTGATGAACTCCACCTCCCCGTCCGTGATCTCGTCCACGTTATTCTTGATATTTTCAGGATATGAGGTAACTATCGGGCAGTTATAGTGGTTGCCCGCGTCCTCAAACTCGTTTCTTTCATAAAAAAGCGACGGGTAAAATATCTTCGTTATGCCGTTCTTTATAAGCCAGGTCACGTGCCCGTGGGCAAGCTTGGCCGGGTAACACTCCGATTCCGACGGGATCGACTCGATGCCCAGCTCATAAATATCCCTCGAGGTTCTCGGAGAAAGCACTATCTCGAAGCCGAGCTCCGTGAAAAACACATACCAGAAGGGATAGTTTTCGTACATATTAAGGACCCTCGGAATACCGATCTTTCCCCGGGTAGCCTCGTCGGCGGTCAGGGGCACATAATCAAAGATCCTGTGGTACTTGTATTCAAAGAGATTCGGAACGTCCTTATGCGCTTTGGCCTTGCCTATGCCCTTTTCACAGCGGTTTCCGGAGATGAACTGCCGGCCGCCGGTAAAGCGGTTAATCGTAAGACGGCAATGGTTCGTGCAGCCCTGGCACTTCGCCATGCTGGTGGTAAATTCCAGCTCATTTATGGCTTTTATAGAAAGCATGGAGCTCTCCTCACCCTTGACATAGCGCTCCCTTGCGATCAGGGCGGCTCCGAAGGCTCCCATTATCCCTGCGATGTCGGGCCGGATGGCTTCGCAGTTCGCTATCTTTTCAAAGGAACGAAGGACAGCGTTGTTGTAGAAGGTCCCGCCCTGTACGACTATGTTCTCTCCGAGCTCCGAGGCATCGGAGACCTTTATTACCTTAAAGAGGGCGTTCTTAATTACCGAGTAGGCCAGTCCCGCGGAAATATCGGAGACAGCGGCCCCCTCCTTCTGCGCCTGCTTGACCTTGGAATTCATAAATACCGTGCAGCGGGTTCCGAGGTCAATGGGATGCTCGGCAAAGAGCGCCTCTTCCGCAAAGTCCTCCACCTTAAAATTAAGAGAATTAGCAAAGGTCTCGATAAACGAGCCGCAGCCCGAGGAACAGGCCTCGTTTAGCTGAACGGAATCCACCGAATGGTTCTTTATCTTTATGCACTTCATATCCTGCCCGCCAATATCGAGGATACAGTCGACCTGCGGATCAAAGAAGGACGCCGCGTAGTAATGCGCGACAGTCTCCACCTCGCCGTCGTCCAGCATCAGGGCGGATTTTATGAGCGCTTCGCCGTAGCCCGTGGAGCAGGCCCGCACGATTCGCACGTTTTTAGGCATGAGGTCATAGATCTCTTTCATTGAACGGATCGCTGTCTTTAGCGGTGACCCGTTGTTGTTGGAGTAAAATGAGTATAAAAGCTCCCCGTTTTCTCCGATAAGGGCGCACTTCGTCGTGGTGGAGCCCGCGTCTATTCCCAAATAGGCGTTGCCCCTGTAGGACGACAGGTCGGCGCTTTCCACCCTGTCGCGCTCATGGCGCTCCTTAAATTCCCTGTATTCCTCCTCATCCTTAAAGAGCGGCTCCATACGGGCGACTTCAAATTCAATATGAATATCCCCCTTAAGCATATCGATTATGGAGCTTAAGGTCACCGTTTCGGGCTCATGGTTTAAAGCCGAGCCTATGGCCGCGAACAGGTGGGAATTTTCGGGCACTATTGTATGCTCCTCGTCCAGGTTTAAGGTGCGGATAAAGGCGGCCTTTAGCTCGGATAAGAAGTGCAGCGGCCCTCCCAGGAAGGCAACATGCCCCCTTATGGGCTTTCCGCAGGCCAGTCCCGAGATAGTCTGGTTCACCACCGCCTGGAATATGGAGGCGGAAAGGTCCTCCTTGGTCGCCCCCTCGTTAATTAACGGCTGTATATCTGTCTTTGCAAAGACTCCGCAGCGGGCGGCTATTGTATATAAGGACTTATAGTCCTTTGCGTACTCATTTAAGCCCTCGGCATCGGTCTGCAAAAGGGAGGCCATCTGGTCGATAAAGGACCCGGTGCCCCCGGCGCAGATGCCGTTCATCCTCTGCTCGATATTGCCGTCCTCAAAGTAGATTATCTTGGCGTCCTCGCCTCCCAGCTCGATGGCTACATCGGTCTGGGGCGCATAGTCGGTAAGGGCTGAGGAAACCGCAATAACCTCCTGAACGAAGGGGATGTTCAGGCAGTTTGCGAGCGTAAGGCCGCCGGAGCCGGTGATCACGGGGCTCAGATCCACATCCCCCGTAACGTCGAAGGCCTCTTCCAAAAGGTCTGAGAGTGTTTCCTTTATGTTTGCAAAGTGTCTGCGATAGTCCGAGTAAACTATATTGTGGTACTCATCTAAGAGCGCCACCTTGACTGTCGTAGATCCTATATCTATTCCAAGCGAATATACCATTTCAAGCCTCTGTTTCTATTTCATATATAATGTATTTAATTATCTGCATGACCACTTATTATAGTGCATTGACTCAAAAAAGGCAATAAAACATTGCAACATGCCCCGGTTATGGGTTAAAATCGGTATAAGACCATTCCGGTTCCGGGTTTTGCCCTATTTTACACAGTCAGGAGAAAAAGATGCAGATAAAATGTGATTACTGCGGCTCCATGATCGATGATC
>CAMNBW010000028.1 GCA_946533525.1 uncultured Lachnospiraceae bacterium | reverse complement strand
GGAAAAGGAAGCATACAGATAGCAAGCGACGGTTCGCAGTTCATTACGGTCAAGGCGGAGAATGATCAGGAGATAACGATAAAGATCTCTCCAAGCGTGAGCAAAAAGGACGAGGTCACTGCCAAAACGAGGAAATATGTTCAGATTCCAAGCGAAGAGGTGGAGGGGAGAATATACGATGTCGCAATGGACATCCCCAGACTCGGGACGAAAATTAACGGCCAAGAATTTCAATATACTCTGACAGGCAAGGGCTCCATGGCCCTTCAGGTCGGAGCCCGGGAAGATGAAAAGATAAATGTTTCGATAAAGAAGATGTCACTGGAGAGAATGGATTTGGACGGTTTGGACGTAACCACCCGCGCCGGTGCTACACATGCGATCGACAGGATAAAAAATGCGCTGTCATACGTCAGCGACGCACGCTCCAGGATAGGTGCATACCAGAACCGTGTGGAGAGGAGTATTTCCTTCATAGCGGCTTCCTCCGAGAATCTGAATGAATCCTATTCGAGGATAATGGATACGGATATGGCAGAGGAGATGACTGCCTATGCAAACCTCCAGGTATTGACACAGGCGAGCACCTCTATGCTGGCTCAGGCAAACCAGATGCCGCAGGAAGCGCTTCAGCTTCTTCAGTAATGCGCCCTATATAAATAACTATTTCGCTATAATATCGGCAAAACCATAATTGGCCTCCGCCCCGATTGTGAGATTTCGGGGTGGAGGTATTCCCTATTTACTTTATACGGAGAAAAAATGACAGAAGAGCAAAAGAAAGAATATACCAGAAAGATCACACACGCCAACAGGACCCAGATAACGGTACTTACCTTCGGGATGGCCCTCGACTATATTGCAGATGCGGAAAACGCCCAAAATACGGAGGATTTCGACCTCGCGGTAAAGCGTTCCAGGAAGTGTATCGAACATCTTCTTCTGGCACTTGATTATAAATACGGTCTTTCGTTTACTTTGATGCGAATTTATAATTATGTTCTCCAGTTATACACGAAAGCCCTTTCGAGGAGGAATCCCGCGGAACTTGCCGAGGCAAAGAAAATTCTCTCGGGTCTTCATGCCTCTTTTGAGGAAGCCGCAAAGTTGGATGATTCCGCCCCGCTCATGAGCAATACCGAAGAGGTATATACCGGGCTGACTTACGGGAAAAGCGGCGTAAATACAAGCGTTTCGGACTATAACAGAGGCTTCAGGGTATGAACGGGGGCGGAGGTGTGTTTTTGCATACCCCGCCCGCTGATTCGCCTGCTGATTTATGTAAACTTACGATTTTAATATTTTAAATTTACCGCTTGAATTTTTAAAAACAAAGAAGTATACTTCAAATCACCATTTCGGTGGCTGTCGGTTCCGACAGATTTTTCTCAAAGATATTTAAATTAAAGGATTGTTGTTATGAGGGAGTTTGTTTTCCTGTTGTTTCTTACTGCAGCCTCCTTTTCAGACATACGCTATCATAAGATAGATAATGCACTGAACTTAGCGGGGGGCCTGGCAGGGACGGCGTTTCTTATCCTGACCGGAGATATTCAATCGATACTTGACGGGCTGTATGCCTCGGGGCTGGTCTTCCTTTGCCTGGTGCTGTTGTTCGCTATGCGCCTTGTCGGAGCCGGCGATATAAAATTTCTTATGGCAGCTTCTCTCTTTACCGGCACTTCGATCCTGTTTTCCTCCGTTCCCTATATGATCTCCTCAGCAATTCTCATCACCTTCCCTTCGATCATAAAGAAAAGATCCTTTCTCGGCATAAGCTTTCCTGCTGCAGTTCCGATCAGCACGGGCCTCCTGTGCGGCTTATATATCAGATTATAAATAAACTTAAAGGAGATTTTAAATGGCAAACAATATAATGGCTGTCTATGACAAGGATGAAGAATATGTAATGAGGCTCATGAACTATTTCAGCGAGACCAGGCCGGTAGATATAGAGCTCCAGGGCTTTACGGATCTGGATTACCTTAAGGAATTCGCTCAGGACAGGCAGTTGGACGTTCTGCTGGTGCAGGACAGCCAGATGTGCGGCGACATTGAAGAGATGAAGATAGGAAAGATCATGGTATTGTCGGAGGGCGAATATGAGGCAGAAGACGGCAAAGGCCATAAGACCATATATAAATATCAGTCCACCGAAAACATCGTAAGAGAGGTAATGTGCTATTACGCCGAAGAGCCGGCTGTTCATATCGGAGTGCTTAAGGGCACTAAAAGCCGGCTGATAGGAGTGTATTCCCCGGTTAAAAGATCGCTTAAGACCTCGTTTGCCTTATGTCTCGGCGAGATTTTATCCCATACCCGCAAGACTCTCTACATCGATATAGAGGATTATCACGGCTTTAATGTGATCTTCGGCCAGAATTTCATGACAGATATTTCAGACCTTTTATTCTATATACAGCAGTCAAAAAATAATTTTCCCTGTAAGCTCGCCAGTGTAGTTCAAAGGATCGGGGCCCTGGATTATATACCTCCGGCCATCTCCCCCGAAGATATAAAGCAGGTGAGAGCCGAGGACTGGATGAATTTTTTGCGAGAAGTCCTGGATTGTAATTATGACTACGTGATCCTGGATATAGGAGACAGCGTAAGGGAGATCACCGGAATACTAAACGCCTGCGAAACAGTCTATACCCCGATACGCGAGGATCATGTTTCCAAGGCAAAGCTCGAACAGTATGAAACCTGGCTTAGGATAATGGAATGTGAGGATGTGCTGGAAAAAACAGAGAAATTAAGCTTTCCCTTCTTCAATGATCTGGAGGTCAGGCCGGAAAATCTTGAAAATACCTCCCTTGGCGACTACGTAAGGGAAATGCTGGGGTAAAAATATGGATTTCAATCTTATTAAAAATGAGCTTCGGGAAAATATAATGCCGAGAATAGACCTGTCCAGGGATGTGAGCGACGAAGAGATAGGCGGCATAATCGATGAGCTTATCATAAGCAAGGGCAAGGAAGTCTTCCTGTCGCTGGAAAACAAAACCGCTCTCAAAACAGAGCTCTTTGATTCCATAAGGAAAAAGGGAATGATCCAACCCCTTATAGACGACCCGAGCGTGACGGAAATAATGGTAAACGGCACGGAAAGTATTTTTATCGAGCAGGCGGGAAGACTTTTTAAATGGCATAAGGCCTTTGACGATATAAACGATCTGAATGACGTTATCCAGCAGATAGCGGCCCAGTCCAACAGAGTTGTAAACGAGGGAAGTCCCATAGTAGACGCAAGGCTTGAGAACGGTTCCAGGGTAAATGTCGTAATGAATCCGGTCGCATTAAACGGCCCTATAATTACGATCCGCCGCTTCCCGGATAAGCCAATAATGATAGAAGATCTTATCTCCTTCGGAGCCATAACCCCGGAAGCCGTGGAATTTTTAAGGCGCCTCGTAGTCAGCGGCTACAATATCTTTATAAGCGGGGGCACCGGTTCGGGCAAGACGACCTTTCTTAACGCATTGTCGAATTTTATCCCCTCAGATGAGAGGATAATTACTATAGAAGATTCTGCTGAGCTGCAGATACAGGGGATCCCAAACCTTGTGCGTCTGGAGACAAGGAATGCGAATATTGAAGGGTGCAAACCCATAACTATGCGGGATCTCATAAAGACGGCTTTGAGGATGAGGCCGGACAGGATCATAGTTGGCGAGATAAGGGACGGGGCTGCGCTTGATTTTCTCCAGGCAGCGAACACAGGGCATGACGGCAGCCTGTCTACGGGACACGCAAATTCCGCAAGAGATATGCTGGTACGTATGGAAACGATGGTCCTTATGGGGATCGAGCTTCCTCTGCCGGCAATAAGGCGGCAGATCGCTTCGGCCGTGGACATTATAGTTCATCTGGGACGGCTTAGGGACAAGAGCAGAAAGGTTCTGGAGATAAGTGAAATCGACGGGATAGGCAGCGATGGGGAAGTCAGGATGTCTGCACTGTTCAAATTTGACGGAACGAGACTCAGGAGAACGGGAAAGATAAAGTATACGGAAAAGCTTGTCAGGAGCGGCTTTGAAAAGGAGACGGATGAAGGATTATAAGGTCTATAAATTTTCCGGAAAAGAGAAGATATTGTACACGACGGAAGCTCTTTTGCTGATAGCAATGATCGCCTATGTATTTTACAGAAGTGTTTTGGCGGCAGTCCTCTTACTTCCCCTCGCGGTGTTCTTTTTCAGGTATAAGAGGGCGGAGCTTAAGAGGAAAAGAAAGTACGAGCTTTCCATGGAGTTTCGTGAGGCGATAATGAGCGTCAACGCTTCCCTGACTGCAGGCTACTCAATAGAAAATGCCTTTATCGAAGCCGGAAAGGATATGGCCAGGCTGTACGGGGAGGATGGACTGATAACTAAGGAATTTGCCCTCCTTACAAGAGCTCTTCGTGCCAATGAAACGCTGGAGGTAATACTTTCCGATCTGGCGAGGCGAAGCGGAGTGGAGGATATAAGGGATTTTGCGGATGTATTTGCGGCAGCCAAGCGAAGCGGCGGGGATCTGAACAGGATAATCAGGAGGGCTGCGGATACGATAAGTGAGAAAATGGATGTAAAGAGGGAAATAGAGACACTTACAAGCTCAAAAAGATATGAAAACAGGATAATGGAAATAGTTCCCTTTGCCATCATCTGCTATATAAGCCTTACCAGTCCGGATTTTATTGAGGGTCTGTATCACAACGCCACAGGAATAGCGGTCATGACGGTATGCCTTGTGATTTACGCGGCGGGCTTTGTAATGGCCGAGCGCATCGTCAATATTCAGATATAAAAACGGAGAGGGTATATGCTTGTAATTCATATATTTATCTTATTGGGGTTCGTCGTATTTATGGTTCTTTCCCGGAATGAAAAATGCGACGGCAAGGGTATCGAAAGGCCATTTAAAAAGATGGCAGGGATGCTTGTAAAAAGAAAGAGAATGAGCGCCGCAAATGAGATCAACAAGAAGCTGGCCTTACTCAATCCTGCGGGGAAGCTTACTGATATAACCCGCTCCTATAATACCAATAAGGTTTTTCAGGTCTTGATAGTCTTGTTTTTAGGAAATCTGTTTGGCTTGTTCTATGCCCTTTCCAATCTGGGCGCAGATGGTTTCCTGGAAGAAAGGGAGCTGAAAAGGCCGGATTACGGAGAAGGAGAGAGGATCGTGGATATGAGGATCTATGCCGACGGCGAACAGCTAAAGGACGATATGAGCCTGACTGTGGGAGAGATCCAATATACTGAAGACGAGGTACATAGGCAGTTTACGGAAATCGAGTCGGTGCTGGATAAGCTGATTCTCGGGGAAAACGAAACCCTTGACCATGTTGACAGGGATCTAAATCTCATAACCAAGGTGGAGGGATACCCGGTAAGCATAGATTGGGAAACTGACGATTATACTGTAATGGATAAGGAAGGCAGGATAAATGCGGATTTTCTAAATCCCGAGGGGCAGGTGGTCATGCTGAGAGCCACGATCAAGTACCTTCGGATAAGCGATGAATACGAATTTCCCATCCGCGTCTATCCAAGGATAAGGAATACCGACGAAGCCCTCTACGAAGCCGTCGCCTTGAAAATAAATGAGTACGACGAGGAAAGTGCCACCGAAGAAAATCAGCTTCTTCCCGGAGAAGTGGGAGATATGGAGCTTACATATAAACAGCTTAAGACCAATACAGGTCTGTACCTGCTGATATTTTCCGTACTGGCCGGAATCGTTATATATTACGGAAGGGACAGGGAAATATTAAAACAGATAGCGGCCCGGGAGAGGGAGATGCTTATAAATTACCCGGAAATAGTCAGTAAACTTACATTGCTGTTAGGCGCCGGGATGACAATAAGAGGAGCCTTTGAGAAAGTCGCTTCGGACTATGAGAAGCGCAGGGATAAAAAAAGATATTTTGCCTATGAGGAAATGCTCATAGCTGTGTATAAAATGAGAAGCGGAACTCCGGAGGCAGTGGCTTACGCGGACTTCGGTTCCAGATGCGAGGTGTCCAGATACAATAAACTGGGAGCTCTCTTGAGCCAAAATCTTAAAAAGGGCAGCAGCGGACTTCTCGAGATCATGGAAGAAGAGATGCGGCAGGCCTTTGAGGACCGCAAAAGCATGGCCAGAAAACTCGGTGAAGAGGCAGGCACCAAGCTGCTCCTCCCGATGGGAATGATGCTCATGATAGTCATGGTGATAGTCATCGTTCCGGCATTTCTGTCATTTGGCATATGAAAGGAGGTGATGAAAATGCTGAAGAGGTTTTTTGTTGAAGAAGATGCGATAGGAACCGTTGAGATGATCCTCATACTGGTTGTTCTTATCGGTCTGGTAATCATTTTCAAAAACCAGCTCACAACTCTGGTCAACAATATCTTCAAGACCATAACCGAGCGAAGCAAATCTATTTAAAAGTACAGTGAACGAATTTAATTCGTTCCTCTTCTCACAGCAGGTAAGACCTGCCATGTCAATCTTCCCTTTTATTTTATCGCAGAGCCGCGTATAAGAATTATTCCGGCTGCTCCGGAGCGTGGCTCGCGGACAAGTTACCTAATTAAGATACTTATTATTATAGTGAACGAATATAAGTCGTTTACTATACGTCCCGAAGAGGTATGTATGAAAAAAGGCGCCATTACGGTATTTTTGAGCCTGATATTGACTATGATCCTTTCCCTGGTATCCGCTGTTATCGAAAGCGTTCGGGTAAGCGCGATACGGGCACGCATAGAGATGTGCACTGATATGGGATTATATTCGATCTTTGCCGAATACAACAGAGAGCTTCTGAAAAACTATGACCTTTATTTCATAGATACCTCATACGGGACATCAACACCGTCCTTAGCCAATACAACAGAGCATCTAAAAGACTATTTAAGGTATAATTTTGAGCCCTCCAAGGGTCAGTTCAGTATCGGTACTGTGGACTTTACCGGCTTGTCGGTAGGGAATGTGACGCTTGAAATGCCCTCATATGCTTCGGATAACGCAGGAAGGGTTTTTAAAAGGCAGGCGATACATTCGGTAAAAGACCGCTTCGGTTTAAGCATAATAAATAAGGCGGTGAATAATTATAAGTCCTATAAAAACAGCGGGATCGAAGAAACCGACGTGGATGAGGAGAGGGAGAAGATACAGGAGAAGCTTCAGGGCATAGACTGGGATGAGGCAGACAATCCGGCGGACAAGGTATTCGATAAACGTGCCGGCATCTTAAACCTTATTATGAAGAGCCTTCCCAGGGCGTCCGATAAGGAGCTGGCGCTGGAGAACTGCGCTTCCCACAGGAGCCTCACAAAGGGAGTGGGAGTGGTCAGACCGGACAGTGATCCGGATTCAATGGTAAATGAATTCTTTTTTAACGAATATCTAGTATGGAAGTGCTCATCCTACACAAAAGATCTGAAGCATCCTTCAATGAGCTATGAACTTGAATATATTCTGAATGGAAAGAATACAGATACCGCAAACTTAAGAAAAACCGTTGAAACGCTGCTTCTTACCCGCGCCGCTGCCGATACGATAGTGGTAATGAAAGATGATGCGAAGAAATCCCAGGCAAAGCTTACTGCGGAAATCATATCTGCGATTTTGTTTCTCCCTGAGATCGCGGAGCCACTGGAAAAGCTTATACTATTGGCCTGGGGCTTTGCGGAAGGCGTGGTAGACGTAAGAACCCTCCTTAAAGGCGGAAGAGTTCCTCTGATGAAGTCATCCCCTGAATTTTCCATAAAAACCATCGCCCAACTGCCGTTATTTATGACCATGACCGGGAAAAATGCCGAAAACTCCGGAGGAGGATTGAGCTATGCGGACTATCTTAGGATATTTCTGGCTCTGGAAAATAAGAGTAAAAAGGTTATGAGGGCAATGGATGTAATAGAGCTTTATATGCGGACAACAGAGGGAAATTCCGCTTTCAGAATGGACGGATGCATTGAATATATACAGGCAGATATTGAGGCAGTCAGTCGTTTCGGGTATGAGTATTCGATACGAAGGGATTTTGCCTATGAGGCCATTATAGAGTAACAAAATCTCCACAAGGCATATCGGATGCCCTTTTCAGTATATTTATTATTTGTTTACTATACCATCTCATTTTTACCAATCTTTAGAAAGCGTCGTAAGACGAATCTATCAAATTATCTCCCCAACAGATTATTAGGAATTATACATGAACAGCCTCGTAAGAAAACTTGAAAATATACTGAATAGGGTGTCCGATAGGGTCTTGTGCAAAGGAAGTCTGACTGTTGAAACAGCGCTTGTTCTGCCCTTATTTCTTTTTGCAGTGCTGACATATCTTTATATAGCGGAAGCCATACGCTTTTCGGGAAATGCCGAGGAGGCGCTGCATCAATCCGCCAGGGAGCTGGCAACTTACTCCTATGCCTATGAACATGCCCTAAGCGGGACGGAAGCGGGAAATCTGCTGACCTCCAAGGGTCTGTCTTTGACAGTGGGTCAAAGCATGGTCATGAAGCATCTGGGGACTGACTATGCGGACGGCTCCCCCGTAGAGAGCGGGAGCTCCGGGATAAGCTTTCTTCGTTCCTCGGTCTTAGACAGCGATGAAATGATAGATCTCATAGCTTCCTATAAGGTGGATACACCCTTTGATATTTTTGGGATCAGGAATTTTGGAGTATTAAACAGGTCAAGGATAAGGGCTTTTACCGGATACGACAATACTCACAGAAAAGAGAGCGATTCGAAGGAAGATGAAGAAACCGTGTTTATCACTGAGCACGGCACAGTGTATCACCGCAACATCAATTGCTCCCATTTAAAGATCACAGTCCGGGAAACGACGATGGAAGGTGTTTCAAAGGAACGGAATGAAAACGGCGGAAAGTACTATCCCTGTGAGTTTTGCGGAGGCAGGGCCTCATTCGGCAGGCTGTATATTACCAGCGAGGGAGACCGGTATCATTCAACTATCACCTGCTCGGCTTTAAAACGGGGTATTCAGGCAGTCCCCTTATCCAAGGTCGGCGGCAGGCGGGCGTGTAAGACATGCGGAGGGCTTTGATGTTAAGCAGGATTCTTTTGGCGGCGTTTTTGACGCTGTGTTCGGTTACGGATCTCATAAAAAAACGGATCTATTTAATGATTGTGATTCCTTTCCTGGCAGCGGGACTTATCCTTTTCTTAGCCATCGGAGAGCTGTCTCTGGTAGAGGAGCTGGGCGGGATCTTCCTGGGAGTCATAATCTTACTTTTGGCGCGGGTCAGCTCTGAGCGCATAGGTTATGGGGACGGGCTTATGGTCATGGTAAGCGGGGCCTTTTTAGGCCTGTTCATGAATATCCGGCTGCTTATGTGGGCGCTGTTTATCTCGGCTCTTGTTTCAGCGGCGCTCCTTGCCTTAAAGAAGGCCGGCAGGCATACCGAACTGCCCTTTGCCCCGTTCCTGCTGGCGTCCTATGCATTAATGACCCTTACCTTATAAGGGAAAACAATAAGTAATTTTGGGAGGTGATTAAGGATTATGAAGAAAAAATACAAGGGCTCATATACAGTAGAGGCATCGTTTATATTTCCGCTTGTTATGTCGGTGATAGTGCTGATAATATATCTCTCTTTTTTCCTGCATGACAGGGCTGTTATGGATGCGGCTTCCTATCAGGCGGCAATGCGGGGAAGCTTTGTGACCTCCGATAAATCCGACTTTTTGAAAAAAGCCGAAAAGGCAGGGGATGAGCTTCTAAAGGAGGCGCTGCTGGTGACCCGCGTCAGCGAGAAAAATATAGAGCTGAAAAATAATACACTGACGGTTACCTACTCAGGGATAATGAATATACCCGGCGGAGTCAATTTCATTCCGGGAATACCTACAGAGCTTAAGCTAAATGTCAGGAGCTCGGCTAAGAGGCTCGATCCCACGGGCTTTGTCAGAAGCTGCAGGATAATAGAAAATTTACAGGATGCTTCCGAAAAGACTGATATGGAAGAGATTTAGGGGTAGAAAATGGAGATAAAGTACAGACAGGATATAAACCATAACTACATGATCTTAAAGAAGAGCGAAAATACTAAGGCTCCCCTGGCGGAAAAGATGCTTTTGCACAATAATATCCCCGGCTTGCTGAAGCTCTCGGTGCAGCATCTTAACGGCAAGGCATATTACTTTTACGATATACGTTCCAGGCAGGCCATAAGTGTTCTGTTTGAAGGCAGGAGTATGTCATTTTCGGAGATAAAAAGCCTGTTGGGCGGCCTGGTCATGGCTGCTGATAAAATGTCGGACTACCTGTTAAAATCCACTGATATTCTGGTAAAGCCCCAGTGTATATTTTGGGATCTGGAAAGGGAAGAGCCGGTGTTTTGCTGTTATCCCGAGTCCGGGGATACCTACACCGAGGCATATATGGAGCTGGCCCAGTTTATTATAGATTCTGTCGATAAGGAGGATGATGAGGGGACGAAGCTTGCCTATGATTATTTTAATCAGGTCTGTGACGGAATATATTCCCCCGAAAATATAGTCAAGCGGTGTACTCCGAAAGAAGAAGCCGCTCTGCCGGATGATGATTATGAGGAGCCGCTGCCGCCTGAGAGCTTGTGGGATGACGATGAGGATTACGTGACCGGGCTGCCCGAAGGTGACAGTTTTTCCGACAGGGAGGAAAAGCCGAAAAAGAATAAGCGGCTGCCCTTATTTATATGTATCGGAGCTGCATT
>CAMNBW010000027.1 GCA_946533525.1 uncultured Lachnospiraceae bacterium | reverse complement strand
GCTTCTCCACCGAAGCCATCGGCTGGGACGAGCTCTGCAAGCTCAGACAGCAAAATGGGAAGTAAATCACCAGCTTGGTGCCCCCGTAAGATACCCTCTTCAAAACAAGCGGCTGTCGCACTAAGCAATTAGTGCGCGGCCCTTTTGTCATGCGATAATACTGTATTAATACAAAAGCCAGACTTCGAAAAGTCTGGCTTTTGCTGTAAAATATGTTTATGCGACTAAACAATATATTACAAGGAAATTATAGCCTTTCTTCCTTAAATCATCAAATAAAACTTCCGCTCGACATAGAGTTATCAATAGCAGATGACGATCCAGTTCGCCTGGTAAGCGCATTCGTGGAGGAGATGGATCTTTCTGATCTTTATGCAACATATGAAAGAATCAGAAAAGGCCAGGCAACGCCCCGTCATATGATGAAGATAGCGGTTTATGCAGCAATGAATAGAATCTTCTCATCTCGAGATATAGAAACCTCATGCAAACGTGATATCAATTTCATGTACCTTCTTGAAGGCATGCCAGCACCAGACCATTCAACCATCGCAAGATTTATTTCTATGCACCTGTCACAGTGCTCAAAGCAGATGATGGCACAGGTCGGAACAATCCTTCTGGATCTAGGTGAAATCTCTGGAGAGAACATATTCATCGATGGTACAAAGATTGAATCTGTTGCAAATAAATATACTTTTGTATGGAAAAAAGCAGTTTCGAAGAATATGACTAAACTGGTTGATAAGATATGCCTTTTCTGCGCAGAGTGCGAAGAACTCTATGGTCTGAAGATTGTCTATGATGACAAGATATCACTTCATACATTAAAGAGACTCCGGAAAAAGCTCTACAAAATCAAGGATGACGAAGGAATTGTGTTTGTCTATGGCTCTGGAAAGAGAAAAGCAGTTCTTCAAAGATCTATTGAAACACTTGAAGAATATATAAAGAGGCTCAAGGATTACACATATAAGATTTATGCGTGCGGTAGCCGTAACAGTTATTCAAAAACAGATCCTGATGCAACATTCATGCGCATGAAAGAAGATGCCATGCTGAATGGACAGCTTAAGCCTGCTTATAATCTCCAGCATGGTGTCGATGCCGAGTATGTTACCTGGCTTGATATATTCCCCAATCCTACAGATACCCTGACACTTATACCATTTCTCAATGACATGGAATACAATCTGCCGTTTAAATACAAGAACATCGTGGCCGATGCTGGTTATGAAAGTGAAGAGAATTATGTTTTTGTCGAGGGAAATGGTCAAACAGCATACATAAAACCTCAGAATTATGAGCTTTCAAAAACAAAAAAATTTAAAAATGACATAAGCAGACGTGAAAACATGGATCATGACAAAGATAATGATGTTTATGTTTGCAGAAATGGCAAAGAATTAAAGGCAATCTCTACTCGCAACGAAAAAACTGGAAGCGGTTATTTAAGAAGTGTCACTACATATGAATGTGCTAGTTGCAGTGGATGCCCGTACAAGAAAGATTGCATTAAAGGCAACAACTGTAAGACACCATTTGAAGACAGGAACAAAAGACTTTACGTATCTAGGAAACTTGAAGAAAAACGCAGTGAATGCCTAGAACGGATAACTAGCGAATTCGGTACACAACTCAGAATGAACCGCAGCATTCAGGCTGAAGGTTCATTTGCGAATGTAAAAGAAGACATGAACTTCCGAAGATATTTGTATAGAGGGACGAAGAATGTTCTGGCACAAAGTGTTATGCTTGCAATCGGATTCGATATCAATAAGTTGCATCACAAAATCATGTCTGGCCGAACAGGAACCCATCTTTTTGAGCTGAAGAAAACAGCATAATTTTTGATCCTCCAAAATCGAAGTTTTGAATCTGATCCGAAGTTATCTTCGGTCTATTAAGTTACTCTAAAAATATGATGTATTAGCAAAAAGGAGATGTAAGTACTCGTTTTTGGGTGCCAAAAAGGGCTATCGCCCAGATGACTTAATCTAATGCGACAGCCACTTTTTTATCGGAGTGACAAGATTCGAACTTGCGGATGCCCGGCCGCAGCCTCGCTCGGCTCGGCTAAACGCGGCTCAAAACCGTCCACTGGACGGTTTTGCCCTACATCCCTGAGGAATGCCTGTGACCCCAAAATTAAATTTTATCAAAAGCGATAAATAAAAGAGGCATTCCTGACGGAACACCTCTTTTATTTATCGGAGTGACAAGATTCGAACTTGCGGCCTCTACATCCCTAATGTAGCGCTCTAGCCAAACTGAGCCACACCCCGGATTTTTTCTGCCGTTCTCGCGGCACGAATGACATTATATTATAGCTGAATCAAATAGTCAAGTACTTTTGAAAAATCCCGAAATCCCGAAAAAATAACCCAAAGACCCTCTCTTTTCGCCTGTGACCTGTTATTTGTCAATGACAAATTGCTTGTCACGGTGATTTTATTTTGCTGAATTTGTTAAGATTATTGTATCGGCTAGGGATTTTCACGGTCGGGATTTTATTAATATGAAGTAAAAAAGGGATAGTGCGTTACAGGTCGGTGGGCTGGTTGAATACCGAAATATAATGTTCACGCCGGGAGTGGAGAAGATGCTATTGGACAGGTTTTTAAGAAATATCAAACTGACGCTTATTACAGTGTGTATTTTACTATTTATTCCGGGCTGCGGAGATTCTTCCAACGTGCCCTATGAGCCCGACACGCCTGCGCCGGAAGAGCATAGCGGCAAATTCATCTCTGACCACGGAAGTATGACCTTCGACGGGGACGGCTCTTCGGTGGTGATAGATTTTGACGATGAATTGGCGGAGAAGCTGGGACTTCCTTCGGGAGAACATGAGGGCAGCTATGTATTTTTGAGCGGAGACCTTCCTCCTGGCGGAAGCACGGAGGTCAGATACGATGTGGCTCACGAGCTTAAGCTGATGGTGGGAGATGAAACCGCAGTGGTGGCTGTAGGTCTGGCTTCGGAGGATGGGAAGAGCGCCTCGGTAGGGACAGGAATAGTGACGGCTGACAGGATACCGCTGCTCTTTTATGAGGATGGGGTCAATACAAATGTGATCTTTAATAAGGATGAATAGCTTTCAGGTATGAAGTTGCGTTAACCGCAAGTACGCAGAAACAGGTATATCGCCAAAGACTACATGAAACGTGCCGGGATCAGAATAACAGCAAAAGTACGGGAGAACAGATACCATGAATATTGAGGCTGGGAAACGTTGTAGAAAGTGCGGAAAATCATTGTTGGCAGAAGACAAATTTTGTACGAACTGTGGGACAAGGGTGGAAGCCATCCCTCTTAAGGAGCCTGTCAAAGAAAATCCGGCAGAGCAGGTATGCCCTAAGTGCGGTCAAAGGGCAGCGGCTTCGGCTAAATTCTGCTGGAAATGCGGGTACAAGTTTGAAGCCTCAGTTTCATCAGGTGATACGACGCAGCCGGGAGAATTTGTCCTCATGGATATTTCAGATGGGGGAGACTATGAGGGCAGCCCCTCAGAGGATATTCATGAAAGCGATAAAATAGCTTCACCGGCGGGAACTATATTCAGCGCGATCGCGTCCTTTTTCGGAGGCATCTTTAAGAGCTTTGCAAGTCCCAAAAACCTGATACCATGCGCAGTCCTTGGAATACTGTGGACTTTTCTGGGCAGATACAGAGGTTCGGAGAACATTCTCATACGCTTTCTTTCATGGCTGACCTTTGCAGAGGGAGGCTTTGGCAGAAGGGGACTGGGCTTTCTTGGAGGAATAGCAGGAAAAGGCGTTGTGGGCGCGACCCTCGTGTCTGTGTTTTCCGGCGGGATTTCGCGCTTTGGCTCCGGCTTTAAAGCTCTTTTGAACAATAAGGAAAAGAAAAGCCTTGCCGCAATGCTGGTCGGATGGATAATGGGGATATTCCTGTATATTTCCTTTGCCGGGCTTGCAAGGGCCTCTGCAGCTACGTCTCTGGCAGGCTTCGCAGGTGCCGTGCTTTCTGTCGAAGCTCTGGGAGAGGGCGAGGGCTGGATATACAGGATAGCGCAGTCTCTTACTGCGGGAAAAACAAAGGGGATCAGGATAGACAAGCCCGGGAAGACCGCCAGTCTCATAGGAGGTATGGCAGTCGGCCTTGTCACTACGGCGTTGGGGCTAATGGTCTTTTGAGAAAATGAGTAAAGGGAGGGAAGGGTATGTTTTGTCCGGAATGTGGCAGGGAACTGCCGGATGACAGTGTGTTTTGTGAGTTCTGCGGAACAAATCTTTCCGAGGATGCGCCCGGAGCAGGGCCTTCCGGGAGTTCCCCCAGGGCAGAGATTTCAGAGGACTCTTTCGAGGTAGATACTTCTTCGTCCCCGTCTTCCTCCGGGAGGGAAGAGGGAAAGCGGATCAATATGGCGGTGATCATCGCGGCTGCCATATTGCTTGCAGCGGTGGTTGGAATCGTCATATTCTTACGCCTCGGCATAAAGTCGGATAAGGACAAGGGAGCCGCAGCAGAGGCGGACACCGGAATGACGGAGCAGACTCCGGCACCTTTGGAAGAGACTGAGGATTCCGGTGCAATAAATTCAAAAGAAGAAGTCTCATCAGCAATGGAGTCCGGAAGCAATTATGCAGCGGAAATAGAGGAAAGTACAAAGGAGAGCAGTGAAAAAGCTGAGGCTTCCACACCACCCGCGTCATCTGTGACATCTGAAGAGACTCCTGTCTCCGATGAGTCAGGAGAAACAACGGCTGCCACCATGGAGCCTGCTTCGGCACCGACCCTTGAGGATTTTGCCTGGGTGGACAATGGCCTTCCAGAGGACGTGACTGGATATGAAGATATTAATAAGACGGAGGGGCGCTGGAAATGCATGCTCCATGCGATAACCTCTACAAACGGCAGGGGACGGATTTTGCTGTCGGAAGCGGATGTTCAGCATAATGATGGCAAGGTAACGCTCTATCTTGAGGTCTATGACTGCTACGAATATCCCTTTGATAAGCCTGAGGATAAGGAGCTTGTGGATATGGGCTCGGGGGCGGTCATGGAGCTTCGCGGTGAGTGGGATAAAAGCTTTGGAAGTATAGAGGCCTCCAGTATACAGAGCAATCTGCGGGTCGATATAAACAGGTTCGTGGAAAATGAGACCGCACAGTATGCCATGGGGAATACATATAATTCGGACGAATTTATCGGCTACATTTACATGATAAGACCCTAAGGGCAGTCGCAAATTCACAATCTGGTGAAACGCTACACTAGTCTTTATGAAAGAAAGAGGTTAAGTCATGGCTCAGAGCTTCAAAAGAATACTCGCGTTTTTTATCGCAGTGCTGTTATCGGTTTTTCAGCTTGTTCTTGTCTCAGGCCTTTTTCTGCTTCCTGTCGGGGCGGAGGAAAGAAGCGGCTACTGGAAGCTGAAGGAAACAAATGTCACCAAGGGAGAGGACGAGATCGGGGAAGGAGGTTATGCATCCTATTACTACAGTGCGTCAGAGCTTACGCATACGGAAAGAGTCAGTCGTCCTAAAACGGATTATCACGGTGCAGGAGGTGCCAATCTGGTAGTAAGCTGCTCGAGACCGCCGGAAATCATCAACCCCGGGGAGGCTGTGGAAATGGAGCTGTCGCTGCAGGCGGATTACAGCGGGGATTATATGCTGTGGTCTGCCTATGGCGCTGTGGAGTACGGGGAGCCCAATGAAGAACGCGACGCGATCATGTACAATGCGGGGATAAAGTTTGAACCCGTGAGGGAAGGAGACGAAAAAACAGTCTTCTATGATCCGTATAACCCAACCAATTCAGAAGCGCATGTTCAGCATGTTTTTGATAATGGCTATGACGAGGAAAGCGAAATGGCGATCCTCTTTTATGCGAATAAATCAAATACAATATGGATCTACGGCTGGGTAGATACCACGGTAAAGGAGGCAGAGGTCGTTCCGGAAGGCACGACAGGAGATGAGGGAGACGGAAGCAGCACCGACGAAAACCTTAACGAGGAGGAAACTGTCGAGGAGCCTGAGGAGGAAGAAGAGCCTGATTGGATAGAGCAGGAGGAGACCTCCGAGGCCTCTGAGACCGAGGGTCAGGATTTCGGCACGGGAATCATAGACGACATCGTTACCGGGGGCGAAGATGAAAGCTCCCTGCCGGAGGCGGCCGTTGTAGGGGCAGCAGGGGCGCTGGCTGCGGCAGGCGGCATAATGGCCGGAGGCGGGAAGAATAAGAAACGCAAGAAAAACAAGAAAGATAAGGATAAGGCTGAAAAGAATTATAAGATGTTTGTCGCAAAGGACTTTGGCGACGCCATCAAAAAGGGTGGGAGGCCTGTCTCTGTCAGGGCAAGAATAGATGAGATAAGCAGCATCGGAGAGAGGATACCGAGGCAGCAGCTTACGGAAAATATTCATGTGTCAGGAGACGACCTTATTGTCGACAGCGTAAGCATGAGAGGCTCCTGGATGGAGGCCTTTGTCTATGCAGATGAAAATTGCAGCTCCGATAAGGGAACGCTGACCTTCAGCTATACCGGCAAAGGAGGGGTGTTCAGAAATAACATCGTATTCCGCCTCGTTGACAAGACTTATATCGTATTTCCCGATAAAAAGACCTACAGCAGTGAAATGTACCTCGATATGCTCGCTGAGGATCCCAATGAATATTCCGTGAGATTTTTCTTCGAGAATGCCGTGGAGGAGCCTGAAAAGATAAGCTTTGAGTGTAAGGATAATTTTACCGTTAAGGAGCGGGCAGCTGAAAACGTAAGGACCTACTATGCAGACATCACCGTACATGGGATAAGCTTCTCGGAATCCGTATTTGCTGAGCCTGTCAGGGAATACATAGGGATTCGTGCGGAGTTTGCAGACGGTGAGGAGGTAGAGGGAGGCTTTAACGTGGCTGTCTGGCCCGAGGGGCTGTCTATCTCCAGCAGACATATTAAGGATGGAAGACTTGTGGTCTACACTGTCATAAATAAGGAAGCAGGAGATCTCGACTATAGGATAAGGCCTACGGATTTCACGCCGATGCTCTGCTACAGAGACGGGAAGACCGGGGAGGTCCACTTCCTGACGGGAGGGGATATAAGAGCAAAATTCAGCGACATTTACGAAGCGGAAAAATACGGCAATACCTTTACGGAGAATTTCAGGTACGAGGTGGAGACCGGCACGGATATTTATGCAATCGCACCGAAGGATACCCTTCCCATGTTTAACGACGGCTACGATGTAAAAATGGACATTGTCTGCGAGACGGAGGATAAGGAGTATAAGGCGGAGCTGCCCATAAGGTTTATGGGAGATAAGCCCCTGCCGCCAAGCCTTGCCGAAAGAAAAGAGGCGATAAAGAGACTTAAGAAAACAGTGGAGGAATATGGTATCGGCAGCTCCCCTACTCTTAAGACCATGATAAGAAATATAGACTTTTACTCCGCCTCGGAAATAGAGTTTGTAAGAAGCTATGTGCTTCTGCTCGGAGTGCATTTCTATCGGGATAAATCCAGGACCGAAACCGATTTCGGAAATCTCTGCGACAGGTACGTTGTTGTATCCAGTGCCATGATCAAGGCGGGAGATTACGCCGTACAGGTGCTGCTGGAGCTTAAATTCCCGGGAGGGAAGGGGAAGCTGGCGGCGGCGTTTATCAATCCCTTTAAAAATATGCTCTTCGAGTACATAGGACAATATATAGGTCCCGGCTCCGAACCCGGAGCAGTGGACGAGACAGATCCCTTCATGAAAACAGTCATGAGCGCAGTCAGGGATACTTTAGGAGAGCTCCTTACCGGAGAATTAAAGCCTTCGCCGGAGGCCATGGGCTATGTTGTTGCCGCATATCTTATGTACGCCTTTGCGTCACATTACTACTATGGCAAGGACAAGGTCAAGGGCGATGTTTACCGGTCCGTGCTTGCCGCCGCCGGCGACCTTACCTTTACCTATTTCAAGGCCTGGCTGTCCGACAAGGTCAAGGAGGGCTTTACAGGACCTAAGATAAAGGCGTTGGGAGAGTGGCTCGGAAAGAAACTGGACGGATTCTTTGGAAAGATCTCGGGAGCAGCCATGAAGGCCGCGGGGGACAAGGCTTTTGAAAACAGTATCCGCTCGTCGGTGAAGGACGGCATAGGCTATGCGGAATATGAGCTGGCCAAGCAGTCAAGGGAGATAGCGGCGGCCAAAACAAAGGATGCACTGGAAATGCTTTTATATTATTCGGATGAAAATACATCCGAGGCTTTGGGAACGGCTGCCAATATGACGCTGGCCGCAGTATTTAATTATTACCTCTATGGTGTGCTGGAGGCCGATCCCGATGATGCGGACGCCCTTGGCGCAACAATGGAGGACGTGGGAACGGAGGTTATTACAAAGGGGCTCGGCAAATTATTCGGTCTGGTGCCAGAGAATGTATATAGGATTCCAGAGGCTCTTACAGGGCTTTCGTCGGTGAAGTTAGACGGCACAAAGGTAAGGATAGAATATCTCGGCTATGCCATCGAGATCGATGTATTTAAGAATTTTGCGGCCACTGTCGAGCTCATGTTCAAGTTTGCATTTAGCTGGATGAAGCCGATCTTTGATGATCCAGGGGCTTCGCCGCAGACCTTCCCGGATTACAGGGACAGGCTGGATGACAATGTGGCGGTCCTTGACGAAAGCCTGAATAAGCTGGAGAGCACAGTGAATATAGAGTACATCGGTCAGTGACGATCAATTTTAGGGAACGCTGATTTAATCAGTATTTCATTAGCAGTGACTCCTTAAGGCTCTTTCTGTCGGTCTTGCATTTATCCATTAGCGCCCCAGCGTAGTTTTTAAAGGCCTGGCACATGGACGGCTCTTCAAAGGAGAATGCCAGCCCCGGTCTCATGGCCGGGGTTATTCTCGTGAGATTGTCCGAGATCAGAAGGTCGATATTTTGAAACGGCGGCTCCGGCACGGGATAAAATCTGTAGTTGCTGTATTTGTCCAGAAGGTCGGTGATGCACCTTATATGCATGGAATACTGCTCCGGAGAGTAGGTAAATTCAAGGGCTCCGGTCAGAGCCTGGGAGGTGGATACGGCTCCGGCATGAAGAGACTCCTTCGTCGCAAGGGGAATGCATTCGCAGACGAGGTTTCTTTCGAGCTTACCAAGAAGAGCACTGTGGGCCTTTTCCCAAATTTTCAAAAGCTCCGGACTGCCAAAGCTTTTCGCAAGCTCCCGGGACATGGTGGCTATTGAAAGACTGTTCTGAACAATTATAACATCGGAAACCTCAGGATACGCCGCCGCGGGAAGGGGCTTAATAAGGGGTGCTGAGGAGCTCAGAAGTGCGGTATATTCAGCCTTGCAGATATTAAGCGTCCGCTCTTCCGTGTAATAGTGATAAACTCTGTCGGCCGGGGAGGAGGACACACCAAAGGACCTGATGCAGGAGCGCTCCGGTATCAGGAAAAAGGTATGTGAAAATCTGCTGTTTCGGATCTTTTTGCAGAAGAAGGCCTCTATTTTACCGGACATATACAGGGGGAGCCAGCTTTTGATGGCGTCGTTCATTTCCTGAAGGTCCCTGTCCACATTGTGGATTATATGTATCTGGGTGCCGTTTCTTACGCAGGAGAGCATAAGTGCGGCCCATTTTGCCGTGAAGGCGGGATCTCTGGTAAGCCAGCTTTGATCCTCGTCTGAATACAGATATATATGCGAAGTTTTTTCCCGGACAGCCCCGGACAGGAAGCGGAGTACAGCCTCGCGGAGCCCGTCCATCCCAAAGTACATAGCCTCAGCCGCGCTATCGGGATCAAGGACAATATCCTCCACAGCAGGAAGGGACGAAGAGGCAAAGGAGGTGGGGGTAAAGGAATCGAAGATGCCGAGCAGGCTTTCGGCAGAGCTTATGCCGTCACCTTGACTCTCGCCCTGGTCATAGAGCCACAGGAAAAAATCCTCATCCTCCAGCTCCGATACCGGAATCCCAATGACCCCGGAGAGTTCATTTTCTTTGCCGCGTTTTAAGATATAGTCGTAGATTATACCGCTTATCTGGCCGGCGAGGGCAGGATTTGAAACCGGCGTGCGGACGCCGTTTCTGTATCTGCTTATCAGCGAGGGGTCGGTATGGGTGAGCCTGCTGAGCCGTGCATTGGAAAGCTCAGCCAGCTCCATTGAAGTGTTTAGCCTTTCTCCGAAGGTCTGAGCCCGTTGACCGGGGCGTTTACTTTTCTTAGAGGTTGTTTCGTCGCTGTCATGGTCATTGCCCTCCTTATGATCGGCATACAGCCAGGCTCTGATTCTGTCTTTTATCTCTGCGGCGCTGGCCTTATCATCGGCACCGATAAAGTCACACAGCCGCTTAAGCTCATTTTTGTTGTCGAAGCATAAGTATATGCCCTCTATGAGTTTTAAGGAAGTGGTGCTGTCCGGCCCTGGAATGCGCCTGCCGTTTTTGATCTTGCTGATATTTGTCCTGTCAAAGCCCGCTTTAGCCGCTATATCCGCCAGCGTTGCGCCGGTCATATCGAGGAGAGTGTTGATCCGTTCCGTAAACATATATGAATCCCTTTCATTTAAGAAATAAATGACGCTTGAAAGCAGTTTGTTCTTTATTAACTGTCTTTTGAATCTTGCTATCATAAATATGCGCGCGTGACAGTATATTTGTCAATGACAAAACTTATGTCACAGGCGAAAGACGGGACTCGCGGGGATATAATAAACTCAGATTTTATGCCTGCAGCGCGGGAGATGGAAAGGAGACTGCAATGGAAAAGATGGAAGGACAGAAGGTTACCGAAAATATTTATCT
>CAMNBW010000026.1 GCA_946533525.1 uncultured Lachnospiraceae bacterium | reverse complement strand
GTTCACTGAAAAGTCCGAATACCGTAGGACCGCTCCCGCTCATCATGCTAAAATACGCCCCCAGCTCGATGAGCCTGCGCTTAACAGCCTCGATCTCCGGAACCATTGGAATAGTCACGCTCTCCAGCACATTTGCCAGCATCTTTCCGTCAAAACCGCCGCTGTTTATCGCAGCCACGAGCCCTTCGGTATCGGGGCGCGCTCCTGCATTTTCATCCCGGTACGCCTTATATACCTCAGCGGTTGAAACTCCCCTATGAGGTTTCACAAGTAAGACGGGTATATTTTTAATTGGCTTTAACGGAGTAAGCTTTTCTCCTATGCCCTCCGAAAGCATTGTGCCCCCGTATATACAGTAGGGTATATCTGCCCCCAGACCGACTCCTCTTTTTGCCAGCTCTTCCTTTGTAAGGCCCAGGCCGAACAGCTCATTGACCGCCTTAAGAACGGCCGCCGCATCGGTGCTGCCCCCTGCGAGTCCCGCTGCCACGGGGATATTCTTTTTAATCCTGATATCAACCCCGTCCTCAATTTCAAATTCCTTAAGCAGCAGCTCTGCAGCCCTGTAGGCCAGGTTGGTCTTATCGTCGCTGACTGCCTCGCAGTCAGTAGAAGTCGTAATGCCGCCCGACTCAATTTTCCTTACCTCTATCTCATCGGCCAGCTCAAGGGTCTGCATCACCATCCGCAAAAGATGATAGCCGTCCTCCCGCTCTCCAACTATATCCAAAGAGAGGTTTATCTTCGCGTGAGCCGCCAGTTTAATACTTTCACTTTCCTCTTTAGCCATATAAAAGCACACCGCCTTTTAAAAGATGACCTTCGTTCCCTGTCTTTCAAATCTGAAGCGCACCTCGGACAGGCCTGCCTTCCCCATGGCCTCCCTTAGACGCACCTTTTCCTCGGTGTAGAACATTAAGAAGCCGCCTCCTCCGGCGCCTATGAGCTTGCCTCCCATTGCGCCGTTCTGCCTTGCATAATCATACCACTCATTGATCTTTGCGTTTGACATGTTGGAAGAACGCTTTTTCTTCTTCTCCCAATGCACATTCATTATATCTGCAAACTTATGCAGATTTCCGCTTTCGAGTGCGTTTTTGCTGTCATAGCCCATCTGCTTGACTTCATCCAGATTCTTTGTCATATCGCTGTCGTTGGCGGCAGTCTTCTTGTCCTGCTCCTCCAAAATAGACGAGGCAGAGCGCTCAAAGCCCGTGAAAAACAATACGAGGCCGTCCTCCAGGTTATAGAATATCTCATTGGATATGTTAAGAGGCTCGACCCATACATATCCGTCTTTTTTGAAGGTCATGCAGGTTATCCCGCCGTAGGCCGCTATATATTGGTCCTGCTTGCCGATATGCTCTCCGAGCCTGTGCATCTCCAGCTCGCAGGCCTCTTCCGCAAGGGTCCTCGTACTCACTATATCGCCCTTGTATTCGTGCAGCGCCTTAAGGAGGGCCGTGGTAAAGCTGCTGGATGAGCCGAGCCCCGTTCCCGCCGGTATATCGGCGAGGGACTGGATCTCCAGAGCGTCGTCCTTTAACCCCAGCATATCAAAGGCCTCTCTGAAGATGGGGTGCTTTATATCCGACGCATGCTTGCAGTGCTCGATTTTGGAATATTTGATAAGGATCTCCTTTTCAAAATTTTCGTGCAGGGTAATATATACATATTTATCAATTGCCCCGGAAATCAAAAATCCCTCATTTTTTTCATAATACGAAGGCAGATCCGTCCCCCCTCCTCCGAGGGAGATCCTTAAAGGGCTTCTAACGATAAGCATTATTCTCCTCCAAAATAAAAATTAAGGATATTGATTTTTTGATTAAAATCAATAATCTATGTTATAGTATTGTATATTCTAAAGTGTATTGCCCGGTTTTTCAACCTATATTGCATACAAGAGGACATACGGATAATATAGGAGGTTCTTCATGATCAATATTAAAGAAGCAGCGCACAACATGAAGCTTGCGGCTCCCACACTGGCTTCAACGACTATAGAGCAGAGAAACGGAGCCCTTAAAAGGATAGCCGAAGAGCTTGAAAGCCGCAGGGATGAGATCTTCGAAGCAAATAAAAAGGATATGGAAGCCGCAGAGAAAAACGATATACCTGCGGCAGTCAAAAAAAGACTCAAGTACGACGAAGGAAAGCTTAAAGACGGCATAGCCGGGATAGAGCAGATGATCGAGCTTCCCGACCCCCTTGGAAAGGTTTCCCTCAACAGGCAGTTGGACGAAAACCTCATCCTTAAAAGGGTCTCTGTTCCCATAGGAGTTATCGGGGTTATCTTTGAAGCCAGACCTGATGCGCTGGTACAGATCTCAGCCCTTTGCATAAAGAGCGGAAACTGTGCGGTGCTTAAAGGCGGCAAGGAGACCGCGGAAACCAACCGTGTTCTGTTTAATATCATTTATAAAAGCGTAGTGGACGCAGGCCTGCCGGAAGGGTGCCTTGTGCAGGCTGAGCTGCATAACGAGATAGATGAGCTGCTTTCCTGCGACAGGGACATCGATCTCCTAATTCCCAGGGGCTCCAACAAATTCGTGCGCTATATAATGGAAAATACAAAGATCCCCGTTATGGGGCATTCCAGCGGTATCTGCCATATCTATCTCGACAAGGACTGCGACCTTAAAAAGGCGATCCCCGTAATAACAGACGCAAAGATACAATACGCCGCCGCCTGCAACGCAGTTGAAACTCTTCTTGTGAACAGGGAAACCGCAAAGGAAAGCCTCCCGGAAATAGCAAAGGCCCTTTCCGACAAGGGGGTTAAGCTTCGGGGGACACAGGAGGTTTCGGAGCTGATAGCCTGTGAGGTTATGAAAGAGGAGGAGTTCGATACCGAATATAACGATCTCATTATATCCATTAAGCTGGTAGACGATGTAAAAGAGGCGGTGGAGCATATAAATAAATACGGCTCACACCATACGGACTGCATCCTTACAGAGAACAACGAGGCTGCCGAATATTTCCTGAACCTCGTGGATTCGGCCGGAGTCTACCATAACTGCTCCACAAGGTTTGCCGACGGCTACCGCTACGGCTTCGGGGCAGAGGTGGGAATAAGCACCGGCAAGCTCCATGCCAGAGGTCCCGTAGGACTTGAGGGGCTTGTAACTTATAAATATAAATTGATCGGGAACGGACAGATCGTCGGCGACTATGCCTCCGGCAAAAGCCATTTTAACCATAAGGATCTTTGATCAGATTATGGTTCCTCCTGCAAATATGTGGTCTCCATCGTAAAATACTGCGGCCTGTCCGGGTGTAACAGCTCTGACAGGCCTTTCAAATACCGCTTCAAGGCTGTCTTCCCCGGTTCTCGTCACGCTGCACCATTCGCCCTCGTGCCGGTACCGGATCTTTCCCCAGAGCCTCCTGCTGCTCCCAACCGGGAAATCCGCGTCGGACACGGCCATAAGGTTAAGCCCGTCCGCTCTGAGCTTTTCCGAGAAAACCTCGTCCCCATATCCTAAAACGACTTCGTTGGTCTCAGGTCTTATCCCCGTTACGTATATATGCTGACCCATAGGCAGGTTTAAACCACGGCGCTGCCCTATTGTATAGTGTATTATCCCCTTATGGCGCCCGAGGACCTTTCCGTCCGAAGTGACGAAATTTCCCGGCACAGCCGCGTCCTTCCCCCTCTCCTTTTCTATGAAGGAGGCGTGATCGTGGTCGGGAATAAAGCAGATCTCCTGAGAATCCCTCTTATCCGAAACAGGCAGTCCTGCCTTTTTAGCCAGCTCTCTGACGGCGGGCTTTTCATATCCGCCAAGAGGCATAAGGGTATGCTCAAGCTGCTCCTGGGTAAGATTATAGAGCGCATAGGTCTGGTCTTTTTTAGATTCTGACCTTCTGACTGAATACCTGCCGTTTGCCAGCCTGTCCACCCCGGCGTAGTGCCCGGTGGCGATATAGCCTGCCCCCAGCTGTCCGGCGCGCTTTAAAAGGGCTCCCCACTTTACATATCTGTTGCAGGCGATGCAGGGATTTGGGGTTCTTCCATGTATATATTCATCCGTAAAATAGTCTATGACCTGCTCCCTGAATTCCCCGCGAAAATCCATTACGTAATGGGGTATCCCTATGATCTCCGATACCCTTCTTGCGTCCTCTACAGCAGAAAGACCGCAGCAGCCGTTCTCCGCCGCGATCTTATCCGATGCCTCATCCTGCCAGATATGCATTGTAATACCGATCACATTATAGCCCTGTTCTTTTAGGAGCCAGGCTGCCACCGACGAATCCACTCCTCCGGACATTCCGACCACTACTGTCTTATCTGCTGAACACATTCCTTTATTATCTCGAATGCCTCCTCTATTTCTTCCATGCGGTTATACCTTCCGATAGAAAACCTTATCGTATTTTTTGCCTCTTCCTCGGTCTTTCCCAAAGCCCGGATAACATGTGAAGGTTCGGATACACCGGTCGCACAGGCTGCTCCCGCCGAGGCGCAGACTCCCCTTTGATCGAGGGCTATAACCATGGCTTCGGCATTGACTCCTTCTATCGTTGCGCTGATTATGCCGGGATGCCGGGTATTGAAAAGATCAAATATCTCTTCATTTGCCTCAAGACCCGAGCCGTTTATCTCCACTCCCGGTATCGTATACAGAAGTTCTATCAGCTTATCCGCCATCTGCGACACCCGCTTTATCGCATCGCCCATGTTCATCCTTGCGCTCTCGAGCGCCGTACCGAAGCCCGCTATGGAAATTACGTTTTCCGTTCCCGCCCGGCGTCCTCTCTCCTGCATTCCTCCGTAAAGAAGGGGCAGTATCTTTACCCCGTCCCTTATATACAGAAGTCCCACGCCCTTGGGTCCATACATTTTATGGGCGGATACGGAAAAAAGGTCCACACACCCCGAGCCCAGACTCACGGGAATATGACCCGCTGCCTGAACCGCATCCGTATGGAAAAGACAGCCCCTTTCATGTGCAAGCTCGCCTATCTCCCCCACCGGCTGGATCGTTCCTATCTCGTTGTTGACGCTTATAACCGAGACCAGAAAAGTATCCCTTCTCATTGCCTTTTTTATCGCTTCGGGGCGTATGTATCCCCTGCTGTCAGATTCAACAAGAGTGTAGCTTCCGCCCTCTCTTTCAAAGGCCTCCAAAGCCCTTAGGACCGAATGGTGCTCGATGGCCGTGGACACGATATGCCCCATTTTTCTCCTGTGATCGCTCCTGTACTGCATAGCAGACCCCAGAATAGCCCAATTATTGGCTTCCGTGGCCCCGGAGGTAAAAAATATCTCGTTTTCCCTGCATCTGAAGAGATCCGCTGCACTCCTTCTGGCAGATTCCACTATACTTTTTGCAGACCTTCCCATTGCATGTGCAGAGGAGGGGTTTCCGTATTCTTCCGAAAGCAGCGCTGTCATGTACTCTGCGGCCTGCGGGTCGAGCCTTGTTGTAGCAGCGTTGTCAAGATATATCATGCAGGCACCTTCTTCCGTTCAGATATTTTCAGGATTACTTTTTTTCGTCGGTATATCGAAGTCCGGGTGCTCTCCAAGCCATGTAGTCTGCGGCATACAGCTAAGTATTGAAATATCCTCTTCGGAAATCTCAAAATCAAATATATCCATATTGGCCTTCATATGCGCTTCAGAGGTTGCCTTCGGTATCGGCAGTATCCCCTTCTGGATAAGGAAGCGCAGATTTATCTGCTGCACGCTCTTTCCGTATTTCTCGGCAAACTTAGGGAGAATTCCGTTTCCTATTATGGCATTTTCCCTTCCGCGTCCCAGGGGGCTCCAGGCCATGGGAAGCACCTTCTGCTCCTTTGCATAGGCCACGGCCGCTTCCTGCGAATAGCCGGGGTGAAGCTCCAACTGAACCACTACCGGAAGTATGGTGCAATTATCCACGATATTCTTTAAATGATGGGGCAGGAAGTTGCTTAAGCCGAGCCTGCCGACCCTTCCTTCTTTAACCAGCTCTTCCATGGCCTTCCAGGTCTCGTTGTCCTTTGTCTTCCAATCCTCATCCGGCGCTCCGGTCTCCCTCGGCCAGTGGATCATGTATATATCCACAAAGTCCGTGCCAAGCCTCTTTACGGATTTTTCAAAGGCGGCCTTCGCTCCGTCGTATCCCATCTCGTCTATCCAAAGCTTTGTCTCTATTATGAAATCATCTCTGGAGATACCGCTGTCCTTGATAGCCCTGCCAAGGCACCGCTCTGTCTCATAAAGGGAGGCAGTGTCAAAAAAACGGTAGCCGCAGTCTATCGCCGTTCTTATAGCCTCATAATTATCCTGCATCTCTTCATTGTAGGTTCCAAAGCCAAGCTGCGGGATCTGTGTTCCGTCGTTAAGTGTGAAAAATTTGTCTATAACTGCCATTTTTTCCTCCTTATATAGTTATTTTCGTGATATAAAAATATTATATCCAATGTATGCGGAATTTGAAAACTTATACTTTGTACTGTTTATAAAAATTTCGCTCATTCTAGCGGAATGGAGCTGCCGTATTTTGCGTAGAGCTCCTTTATAGTCTCGATGTCTTCGGGATTTATCTTGTCCTTAAGCTCCGCTGCCGTGGCGCCCAGATCTCCGCCGTTTTCCTTATATATTGAAAGTGCATCGGAGACCAGTCCCGAATCCGAATATTTGTCAACTATTTCGTTGAAGGTGTCGGAATCCTCTTCTGACATGGATTCTTCTATCTCTTTAATGTTGACATCTGTACCTGTTTCAGACTCAACATATTTTTCCACGGCCTTTTTGGACACCTCCTGAGTTATCTTTTTGGTTACAGGATTATCTGATCCGCCCCCATTCCCCGAAAACAACAGGAAAGCGGTAAGTCCGCCGATCAGCAATACAAGCACAGCCAAAATAACCGCAACCACCTCTAAAGGACTGATTTTCCTTCTTTTCTTTTTTCTAGCCATGATCCTCTGTCGTTTATCTCCTTTATATTTGCTTTTTACCTGCAAGTTATGATACAAATTACCTATGAAAAAATCAATCCTGTTAGTAGGCTACAAAGAACACTTTATTTTTAATGTAATTAAATCCGGGTTGGAGCGGGACGACATTTTAGTGGAGACACAGCTCCTGTCTGAAAAGTCCGGGATCGATGACTCCCTTCCCGGACTTTGGCTTGTAATTCTGGATAAAGAGCTCCTGTCCATAACCGGGCTCCTTCCGAAGCTCAGTGAAAACGCCGTCGCTTCCGATGCGCGTCTGTTTCTTGTGGGCTCCGACGAAGATCTTGAGCTCGCCTCCGGGATCATTTCCGGGGAGGTCATAGCTGCCAAATTTGAAAAGCCCCTCAATATCAGGAGCATAAGCGATGCTTTAAACCGCGAATTGCTGGGAACAGCAGTGGACGATGCGGTGCGGATCCTCGTCATTGACGACGATTCGACAATGCTGCATTTTATCGAAAATCTGCTTTCCCCCACATATTCCATCTATCTGGCAAACTCCGGCGAAAGCGCCCTAAGCTTTCTTGGCATCAACCGGGTAGACCTCATTCTTCTCGACGTACGGATGCCCAATATGGACGGCTTTGAGACCATAACTCATATACGGAAGCTCAAAAACCTTGAAAGTACCCCTGTGGTCTTTCTTACGGCAAATGACGATCTTGAGGCTGAGGCCAAATGCCTTGCCGCAGGAGGGGCGGACTTCATCCGCAAGCCCTTTTTGCCGGAGGTGCTGCAGCTTCGTGTGCGCAATATAATCGAGCTCGAAAAGCTCAGGAAAAGTCTGTCCTCAGAGGTGGACAAAAAGACCCGGCAGGTCACCGAGCAGAAAAAGCAGATCGAGGAGCTTGTCGTAGAGATCGTGCAGACCCTTTCCGGAGCCATAGACGCAAAAGACCGCTATACGAACGGCCATTCCCTTAGAGTTGCTCACTATTCCATGGAAATTGCGCGGCGCTACGGCTACTCGGTCGAGGAGCAGCAAAGCGTCTTTATTGCCGGACTTCTGCATGATGTCGGTAAGATAGGTATTTCAGACGCGATCTTAAATAAGCCCGATAAGCTTACGGATGAAGAATATGCCATTATCATGACCCATCCCACCATCGGCGCGGAGATACTTAAGAATGTAAAAAGTATTCCCAACTTCGCCATAGGAGCACACTGGCACCACGAGCGCTACGACGGGAAGGGTTACCCCGACGGTCTAAAAGGCAATGAGATACCGGAGATCGCGCGGATAATAGGCGTGGCGGACGCCTACGATACAATGGCTTCCACCAGAAGCTACAGAAGCTATCTCCCTCAGGACAGGATCAAAAAGGAGATCATAGAGGGGCGGGGAAAACAGTTTTCCCCCGAATTTGCGGATATAATGCTGCAGATGATAGAAGAAGATACCGAATACGATATGCACGAAAAGTAATATAGTCGCTATTTATTCCCAATCCATTTCTTCGTCAATCCTGTCTTCTGCAAGGATACGTTCTTCCACCACCTTTGCCGTTTCGGATATGGCTTCCCCGTACCCGGTCAGGGCGGCAAAGGGCGAAAACTGGGCTGCCCGGTTTAGCATCGACATTCTCGGATGGGTTTTCGGCTCATAATGAGGATGATCTATTATGTCTGAATATTTACCGTTCAAGCCCTGTGCCCTCCGATCTGCTGATTTCTCTCCTTAGCCATAGCCCCCTGCTGAAAATTGGTTCCCTTCAGCAGTGCGTTCTTCCCAAACTTCTTTTTTATCTCAATGGCCGCCTTCTGAAGCGCCTTTTCCTTACTCAGACGCTCCTCCTCTTCCTGTCTCTCCTTATCCCTTTCCTCGTAGTCGGTAAAAAGATCCATCTGCTCATATTCGGTCTTCACCTCGGCGTCTTTTTCATATATCACATGATTTGCGACCACGGTTACCCTGCGTACAAGAAGGTCGGGATTTACGATCCTTGAATAGAGCTCCATCATGGCGTCGATCATAAGGGATGTTGAAGATGTCTGCCGGTTAAGGCCCGCCGAACCGTGGGCGGGCTTGGGAACCCGTCTCCCATATCTGTCGCTCTTAATTTCACCCTTATATCTTTTCCTGACCTCGGGATCCTTAAGACTGTCAATATCATACCCTATCGTCAGCACGACCTGATCCGTAACAAGACCCTTGTCCACCAGGTCAAGCGAGAGAATATCCGTCATTTCCCGGACTATTATCGCGGCTTCCTCATAGGAATACGGCCTTTGCAGAACCTGTCCGGCTCCAAGGCTGTTGTTTTCGGGCTTGAATTTCTTTATATATTCAATCGTGCAGGGCTCCCAGCCCCAGGCATGGTCGATAAGAAGCTCGGCATTTACTCCGAAGGCCTTGTAAAGACTGTCTTCATTGTATTCGGAATACCTTGCCACATCTCCCATGGTAAGAAGGCCCATATGCTTAAGCTTTCGGGCGATTCCCGGCCCCACCCGCCAAAAATCCGTGATAGGCGTGTGTTCCCATAAGGTCTCCCTGAAGGAGCGCTCGTCCAGCTCGGCGATGCGCACCCCGTCCTCATCCGCCGGAATATGCTTTGACATTATATCCAGGGCGACCTTGCACAAAAACAGGTTTGTCCCAATGCCTGCGGTGGCGGTTATGCCCGTTTCCCTGATAACTTCGCGTATCATGGTTTTTGCGAGCTCCCGGGCGTCCATATGATATGTATTAAGGTAATGTGTGACATCGATCATTACTTCGTCACATGAGTAGACATGAATATCTTCGGGCGCTATGTACCTGAGATATATCTCGTATATCCTTGTACTGTAGGCCATATATTTTGCCATCTGGGGTCTGGCCGTTATATAACCGAGCTCCAGGTCGGGATTCTTCCTTATCTGGGCATCATTATAAGAGGCTCCGGTAAAGACCCCGCCTTTTGCATGGCTTTCCCGCAGCCTGTTGATTTCCCTGACTCTCTGAACCACCTCAAACAACCGGGGTCTTCCGGGGATCCCGTAGCTCTTTAAGGAAGGGGACACCGCCAGGCAGATGGTCTTATCCGTCCGGCTTTTGTCCGCTACAACAAGGTTGGTGGTCAGAGGGTCAAGCTTTCTCTCAACGCATTCCACAGATGCATAAAATGATTTTAAATCTATTGCTATATACTTTTGCTCACTCAAAAGCTGCTTTTTATCGTCCTTTGTACCTCATCAAAACCCCATAAAGCTCCGAAGAGTGCTCTTAAACAAGGTTTATTCCTCAATAAGTGTCTTTATAAAGCGTGCTCTTTTTTCGAGAGAATCCTTCAATATTCTGCTGTTTACAGCCATATCGTAGGAATGTACCGTGCCCTTTGTCTCGTTGAGGACCACATCGCAATCCTCCTTGGAAAGACGGTCGGCAAAAAGAACTCCATCGTCATGAAGACAATCGAATTCCGCCGTTTCAACATATGTCGGAGGCATTCCTTTAAGGGACTCGGCTTCTACCGGAGAGCTGTATACTCTCGGGGCATGATCGTCCTTGGAAACGCAGAGCTTGTAATACTCGATGACCGCCCTTGTATTGCAGACCGGAGTATCCAGATACGTCCTTATGGATTTGCTCTGAAGGCGGGTATCCAGGCTGGGATAGAGCAGAAGCTGACCTGTCGGCACGGGACGTCCCTCTCCAATAAGTCTCAGACACAACGCCGCACACAGCGTTCCTCCCGCACTGTCTCCCATGATCACCAGTTTATCGGTATTTATCAGGTATTCCGATGCATTATCGGTAAGGTGCCCGTATATCTCATAAGCCTCCTCATGCTGAGTAGGGGATTTGTGGGTTGGAGCCAGATCGTAGTCCGGCATGTAAACCCTGCAGCCCGTATGCTTTGCCGTATAGCGCGCCAGCCTGTAATGGTAAGGCAGCGCAGGAAGCACAAAAGCCCCTCCGTGCAGCAGCAACACGGTGGGAAGCACCTTATCCTCACAGCCCTTGGGGGTATATACCGCGCACCTTAGGCTTTTCTTCGGAGAGCGCTCACAGGGAATTTTTATTACCTTCACCGAAACGTCAGCATCGCCTTTTTCCCTTTTCATCAGCCCGCCGTAGAGAAGCTGAAGCATCTTTACCTGGACCTTGGTAGTCGGTATCGGTACCTTTTTAAGTATCTCAAGTTCAGGATCCAGCTTCCACTCTCCGTGAGCCTCTTCTTTTTCTTCAAGCTGCT
>CAMNBW010000025.1 GCA_946533525.1 uncultured Lachnospiraceae bacterium | reverse complement strand
CCATATATATAAACTCCTGCATAAACAATGATTGGGAGCCGAATACTGTGTTCCGACTCCCAAAAACTATACTACACCTCACTCAAAATATCAAATCCGGTGTTATTTTTTTAATACGCATTTTTATTGATAAGCCCCTTAAACAGTGTCAGGAACATTATCTTTATATCAAAGCCCATGGTCCAGTGCTCGATATAGTAAATATCGAACCTCACCCGCTCCTCTATCGAGGTGTTTCCCCGATACCCGTTTATCTGCGCCCAGCCGGTAAGCCCCGGCCTGACCTGATGCTTTATCATGTATCTGGGTATCTCTTCCTTGAACTTCTCCACGAATTGCGGTCTCTCCGGCCTCGGACCGACTATGGACATATCTCCCTTAAGGATATTGAAAAGCTGGGGCAGCTCGTCCATACTGGTCCTCCGCAGAAGCTTTCCAACTCCCGTGACCCGGGGATCATTCTCCGTAGTCCAGCCCTCCTTTTCCTCTTCCTCCTTCTGCATCCTCATCGTCCTGAATTTATACATCTTAAAGGTCTTATTGTGCCGCCCGACCCTGGTCTGCTTAAAGATCACAGGCCCCTTTGAGGTACAGCGGATGACGATGGCTGAAATTATCATGACAGGAGAAAACAGTATGGCAAGAAAAAGGGCTCCGATAATGTCCACTGTCCTCTTCATAAAGATATTTACCGAATTTGTCAGCGGAACCCGGCGGATATTGATGACCGGAAGGCCGTCCACGTCCTCCATGTAGGGCCTTGAGGGTATGACCCTGTTGTAATCCGGGATAAACTGGGTATGGACTCCGCTCTTTTCGCAGAGCCCCACTATGCGCTCCAGCTTCCCGTATTCGGCCAGGCTTAAGGTGATGGCTATTTCATCGAGCTTGTTTTCCGGCAGGATATAGTCAAGATTGCCGATGCGCCCCAGCACCTTGACTCCCCTGTATTCCGTTCCGGCCTCGATATTGTCGTCCAGGATTCCCCTTATAACATAGCCCCAATGGGGATTTCTGATGACCCTGTCTATATAGCTCTCGGCGGATTTGGAATAGCCCACCAGCAGCACGAACTTCCTGTTATAGCCCTTATTTCTGAAATATCTTAAGATATATCTTATAATATTCCTCTCAAGAGTGCATAAAGCTATGTTTAGCAGGAAGAAAATAAAGATCATGGAACGGGAATAGTTCGGCTGGTTGATGACATAGAGCACAACCATAAAAGCTATGAGCCCGAGTATATTCGCCTTTATGATATTGTAAAATTCTATCCTCCGGCTGGAGGAGCGCTTTGAGCTGTACAGCGAGAAGGCGTAGTACAGCATAACATAGCCGATCACAAGGAAGGGCGTAGGTATAAAATAAACATCGTAGGGCAGATGGTAGATATTGGGGTTGCCCAGGGGCGTCATAAACCTTATGACGATGGCAAGGGCATAGGAAGCCGCAATCACTATGGCATCCAGCACTACGTGCAGTTTATTGAATAATCGCTGATTATCCTTTATCATAGCAGATCAGTAAACCTCTTTATCGTATTCAGATACAGCTCCAGTTGGATCTGAACATAGTTTTTAAAATTCGAAGCCGAATAGGGATACTTCCTTCCCTCCCGGCAGAGCAGATAGCCCCTCTTTATGCCTGAAAGATAAGCCCTTCCGTGGCCGGTAAGGATGAAGAACACCGCCTTTACTCCAAAGCCAATAAGTAAAAAAGGCAGGTTTAGGATTATCTGCAGCGTAGGCATATTCTTCATTATGATATACATATTGTTTCTTGCCGACAGCCTTACCTTGAAATCATTGTGCCTTGAACCGGAGACTCCGCTTCCGGCGTGATAGACCACCGCTTCGGGCTCGTAGACATTCCTGTAGCCCATTATCCTGGCGCGATAACCTATATCCACGTCCTCGAGGTAGGCGAAATGAAATTCATCAAACCAGCCTATCTCCTCCAGTACTCTTCTTCTATAGAGAGCCGCTCCCCCGCAGGCAGCGAACACATTCTGCCTTTTTGAATAGCGGTCCTTGCTTTTGTCCTTGCCTCTGGCAAAGGCCCAGCCCAGAGCACAATACAGATCCCCGGCCCCGTCTATTTTCTCCGGAGCATACATCTGCAGCATCTTGGATGCCACAGAAAAGATCCGCTCATCCGTCTCCATGGTTTCAACCAGCTTCTCTATAAGGCGTTCATGGGCTTTTGTATCGTTATTTAAAAGCAGTACGAACTCCGCCCTGGAGACCTTAAGCCCCTCATTGATGGCCCTGGAAAAGCCGAAGTTCTGGGACAGCCTTATAAGCTTCACATCAGGGTATTCTTTCTCAACTATATCGGCGCTGCCGTCGTCGGACAGATTATCGGCCACTATTATCTCAAAATCCTTATAGGTCTGTGCCTTTAAGGAATCGAGACAATCCCGGATAAAATCTATGCCTTTGTAATTCGGTATTATCACTGAAACCTTACTCATGACTGAATTTTAAATACCACCCTCGGGTCAACTACTATCCTGTAACCCGCCTTTCTTATGGCCTCGCCCCACTTATAGGCATCCGCTCCGTAATATCCCGCAAGCTCCTTCCTTATAAGACAGGCGCTTGAAGACACGGCTTCGGTATCCTGAACTATCTCCGCCCTGTGCATATATCCTGAAAAATACCGCAGCATCCCGCAGTATTTCCCCCTTACCTTTCCGTTGCCGTCCTTGACATAGCCGTTTGAAACTATGCGTCCGCTCCTGTCGACTATCCTTCCCCCGACTGCACCTATATCCTTTCTTGAAAGGTAGGAGGCCATGATATTTTCGTAATCCGTATTTAAGGGCTTCAGCCTCTTATCCAGGAAGAGCCTGTAGTCCCCTTCTTTTGTCTGGTTAATGTAATTTATCCTGTAAAAGCCGAGGTGTCCCGTATGCTCGACACTGCCGGCGATATTATTCCGTTTCAGATAGTCCTCCAGAACCCTTCTGCCGCTCTCGTAGGCGTACTTTTTGGAGGCGGGATTTGCCGCCGTGGATCTGGAATGTGTCCTCCAGTGGTAAAGCACTCTGGGAATATGCCGTATCTTATCCTCTCCCGCTGCCTCTATGCAGCGGAGTATAAAGTCGTAATCCTGCGCCCCGTCGAATTCCTTCCTGAAAAATCCCGCCTTCTCCGCTATCTTTTTCGATACCGTGAAAAGATGGCAGATATAATTGTTGGAAAGGAACATATCCTTATTATAGTCCGTTTTCCTGTTGGGGCAAAAGAACATATTTTTATCCCCGTCATACTTGTCTTCGTCCGTATAGACAAGCCTTGCGCCGTCCCGGATTGCCGATGCCACCTCCATCAGGGCGTCCTGCTCAATAAAATCATCGTGGTCCAAAAAGGAAAGATATTCCCCCGTAGACAGGGCTATCGCCGCATTGGTGTTTTCGGAAATGCCCTCATTTTTTTCAAGGCGCTTATATACTATCCTTTTATCCTTAAACTCGCCCACTACGCTCTCTACTGCGCCGCTCCCGGAGCCGTCCGCTATGATGAGCTCGAGATTCCGGTAGGTCTGCCGCAGACAGGAAAGTATCATCATCCTCAAAAATTCCGGCTCCGTCTCATAGGCGGGGACTATTATCGAAAACTTAAAGCCCCCCTCCCTGAAGCTCCTGCTTTCGCGGTTGTAGAAGGAAACGTTCCTTCTGGAAAGCCTCTTATGAAAGAGGGTATTGTATATCTCATCCGAGCGCTTCTGCCTTAGGGCCTCGATTCCCCTGCAAAGGGAACGCAGCAGGCCGTTCCTCCTGTAAAAGCCCCAATACCTGTATATAAGATTATTTATTTTACCCATTTCTTACTTCATCCAATATTTCTATCGCATTTAAAATGAAGGCCGTAACCTTATTCGGCCTGTCCAGATGCAGCGGCAGCATGGACAGGAAGAGGGAACACTCAAAGAGCCTTACAAACCTCATATTAAAGCCCGCCTTTTCGACGAACTCCCTGAAAATTCCCGCATACAGCCCATTGTCATTGTCCGTTATGAGCTTAAGGGACATATCGTCGTCCACAGCTATCTCATAGAGCGCGGAATTGATAAAATCATAGCTGCCGCAGATCGAATGAGAAAGCTTGGCTATGTCGTAATAGGGGTCCGTATAGAGATCCTCCTCCGTAAGAGCCCCCTTTGGATCGATTAGCCTTATCATTTCCGCATCGCTCTGATAGAGGATATTCGAAAAGCACAGATCTCCGTGACCCACGACCTCGCAGTATTCCCCTTCAAAGCTACCTATAAGCTTTTCATAAAGGGACTTATAGTCTTCAAACAATTCCGAAACCGAGCCGTATCGCGTCCCCGCCGCTATCAGGGCATTGATCTTCTTCGCCGCCTCTGTGGCGTTGAAATCAGCTATCCGCCTTTCCGGCTTCTCTATGTAAAGCTCTCTTTTCAGCTTAAAATATCGGTCTTTGTCCACTTCCCGCTTCTGCCTTATCTCGATAAAGCGGAACAGAAGCTTTAATATCTTCCTGAAGCCGTACTCGTCTATGGAGCCGTGTACATATCTTATGGCAAGATCCGGCGCATGCATCCTCTCCATCGTATAGGATGCGGCGTCCTCATTTTCCCTGTAGTCATAGGGCTGGACGAACCAGCTCTGCATCCTCTCGGGCAGCAGGGAATAGAACTCATACTCCGCCCTGATCTTCTTTTTATCGGCGGATCTTTTTATAACCTCGAATTCATCTCCGTCGAGAGAGTTGAAAAATCTCGCCTCAAATCCTCCGGTGATATATGCCAGAAAGCCTTCCTTATGTGAAATATCAAAAAAAGCTCTGCAGTTTATCTCCTTATAACCGGAAGCGATGCTCTTAAGCTCCTTCGGCGAAGCCTCCGACACAGCCTTTTCCCAGGAGCCGACGCTGTCGAAAACCACAGCGGCTATCGACGAGCCTGCCTTTACGCAGTAGCTGCTGTTGACATAGGGAACCTTCTGTCTTAAAAGCGAATACTCATGCGTATCCTCCACGACTGCCGACGAAAAAAGGTGCAGTACCTTTGCCCCCCGGCTTAGGCTCCCAAGACGGGAAATCAGCCTGGCGGGCTCTCCGTCCAGGACTTCAAAGGGCCCATTGGCAAGCTCCCCGGCCCTCTCCGAAAGCCTCTTTCTTTTATATATGACCGAGCCGTAGCTCTTCTCCCCCGTGATCTGCCTGACTGCTGCCTCCGGCAGCTCTCTGTCGTCATATACGGTCAGGATCTGCTGCATTTTTTCTTCCTTTCTGTCCGGATGTCTCTGCCATCAGCATTATAAAAAGCCCCAGGGTTACCAGCGCAAAGATGGCCGTTCCCAGGGAATTGTAAGCCCTGGCCATACTGTAGTGCACGGTTGAGAGGAGCGAATTTATATATCTGCTGAAATCCTCTATGGCAAAGCTCTTTCCCAATATGCCAAAAAAGCTCCTTAAGGCCATGAACTCCGCGCCCCAGCCCAGGAAGCTGGCTATGGTTATCATAGGGGCTCGCCCCTTTATCAGGCCGTGGGTAAATTCGTACCACTCCTTGATGACCTCGAGCCACTTTAAGAGGCTGACCGACCTCTTGCTCTGCCTGTACATTATAATATATTCATTGAGATAAAGGTAGGACTTGGGTATGCTTAAATAGACCAGCGCAAAAATAAAGAGGGCGAGAAACAGGATAAGCGGCACAAACTCAATGCTCCCGCCGTAGATAAGGCTGAAGGGAATTATAATTGCAAGCAGCGCGGCGGTATCGAAAAACCTGTCCACGCAGACGCTTAAAATGGACTTTGGCAGGCGCTGGGCCTTATTATCATCCTCCGCCTCATGGTAGACCGCCGCCACCCTGTAAATCTCCCCCAGCTTAAAAGGAACTAACAGATTGACCAGCGTTGTTCTCGCATATAAAAACAGATACCTTTTCAAAGGTATGTCCTGTTCAAGAAGCACAAGATAAAACCTTGCCGCCTTAAAAAGGTGGGCAAGGGCAAAAAAAAGCATAAACGGCAGCAGGCCGCCTAAGTTCTCCCGGATAATGCTCATACCTCCTCCGCCTCATAGGAGTCGATGGCCTTTTCCCTGTATTCGCCGCATATGCGCTCTCTGTCTTTAAAATAATCCAGGAGCATCTTCAAAACCTTTATACTCTGGCTGCCGAGTTTGACATTGGATACCTGATCCGTCTCTGACCAGCTTATGGGATAGTATCTCTCATACTGGTTATAGTAATCGAGCGCCATTACCATACAGTAGTTGAAGGTAAGGTTATCGGGAAACTTATGATAAAATCTGTTCTTCAGCATCCTCGTGCTGTACATATTTAATCCGGAGCCCAGGTCAAAGACCCGCCTGCCCGTCACATAGGCAAACAGAAAGTCGTAGACAATATTTCCGGCTGTCCTTACCAGCGAATAGCCCTTAAGTCTCGAGCCCCGCATAAAGCGCGCTCCGAGGACACAGTCGTATTTCTTATAGAGCCTTCGCTTAAGCATGGGCAGAAAATCCCTGATATTTCCCTGGTCGTCCCCGTGCAGCACCACCACATAGTCAAAGCCATTCTCCAGGGCATAGTTAAATGCCACCTTGTGGGAGCCGCCAAGACCGTAGTTCTCACGGTTTCTAAGTACCCTTATGTCCAGCCCGGGATTGTTTTTCTTAAATTCCAGAGCCGCCTTTTCGGTATCGTCGGTGCTCCTGTTGTTGACCACGATTATCCTTTGAAAATATTCTTCCGGCTCTCCTTTAATAGACTCCAATACCCTTATGAGCTGTTTTTCGCAATTATAGGCAGGTATGAACAGCAAAATCTTGTCTTTCATAGCTCAGTCCTTTTTTTCTATAAAAATCTTTCTGGTTATAAAGTTGTAGACCATCACTATACCTGTAGCGATTATCTTTCCGACCCACTCCTTGACGTCCCACAAAATGCCGCTCTGCAAAAACGGCACATGATCGTATATCGCCAATACTCCGAAGATTATAAGCTCGTTTAAGGCAAGGCCGATGACGCTTAAAACGGCGAAGATGGTAAACTCCTTTCGCCTGTCCATGTTTTCGTCGTGTCGGAAAACAAAGCGCATACTGCTTATATAGTTAAAGATGAGTGAGATCGTAAAACCGAAGAAGGCTGCGATTAACGCCAGCGTCTTTTGATGCTCGGGCGCGACCCTTCCCTTGAATATCAGTAAGATTACCGTATATATCGCAAAATCTATCAAAAAAGAAAGTCCGCCGACCACCGCAAATTTAAGGATCTGCGAGATCAGCGACTGTTTACCTGCTGTTTTCATATATCCTCATTATCTCCTCTGTATGCTGCGTCTATGGTCTTGTTAAGACGCAGAAAATCCTTCAGCGCGTTTTTTCCTATGCCGAAGATCCTCTTCATATTTATAGAATTGACCCCGCCCTGTCTGGCTCTGAAGGTTATGGGAATAAATTTGACCTTGCATTTATGCTTTGTGTAGATCACCGCAAGAAGCACATTGGTCAGGAAGAAATCCTCCGGCACCAGCGTGATCTTCTTCGACAGGGTTTTTGCATTCATGAGACGAAACGGCGTGTTGGCGTCCTTTATCGAAACATGGAAGCATAATAAAACCACCAGCTTCAGTATCTTCGTAACGACGATCCTCGAAAGCCCGTCCTGCCGCTTATTCCTGTAGCCGACTATCATATCGTACTGTCGGCGCATCCGCCAGAAATCCGGAAATTCCGATGCCCTGGTCTGCCCGTCGCTGTCCGTCTGGAAAACGTAGTCGGCTCCCTGCTCCAGAGCATATTTATACCCCATGAGAATCGTAGCTCCATGGCCGGAATTGGGCTTGGAGAGCACAACAAGCTGCGGCTTGCCAGCGGCCTCGCTTTCCACGGTCTTAAGAGTTTTATCCCGGCTGCCGTCGTCGATAATAACAAGGCGGCTTTCCGAACCGGCCATAACCACCATCGGATACCATTCGTCTATGACGTCCCGAATGGTAGCCTCTTCATTATATGCCGGAATTATTATATAAAGCTTGTCCATTTTTCCTCATTCCCAAAATTATAAAGAATAATGTAAATGCATAATATAAAACAGCAGCCGCCGTTATTGAAGCCGGACTTTCATGGAAAAGCCTCAGTCCGAAAAATATCGCAAGTATCAGGAGCCCGTAAAAAAGGCTGACAGCCGTACCCGCCTTTCCCCCGTTAGCCCGGGCAAGCACCTGAACACCTCCCCAGACACACACCAGCACAAAAAAGTCGTATGTCCGGTGATAAGTAAATATCAGGCTCAAAAGAAGCACTGACGAGAAGAATATCTGATCTCGACCCTTGGGAAATAAAAAGGCAAAGACCACCATAACCAGCATCAGTGCAAGGCTTGCAGCCACAGCAGCCCTTCCTCCTCCCAAAAAAGCCCCGAGGTCGAGACTTCCCTCTCCCGAAAGGGCCATGGAAACCTTTAAGGGCTTTATTATCATATCGGCAACCGGCTCCTCCAGCACAAAGGCCGCCGCCAGCGTCCCCGCTATATGCGGGATTACCGAGATGATCAGCTCTTTCCACCGCCTTTTATAAACAAAATAAAGAGCCAGAGGCGCGGTAAGCGTATACTTAAAATACGAAACCGCAAGGGCCAGTCCGGACAGGACCCGAAGCCTCTTCGTGTCCGCGGCTGCATAGCTTCTCTCTCCCGTTATTACAACTACTCCGGCCAGGTCGCTCAGCCATACTGCCAGCAGAAAGAACGCAAAGGAAAACAGGGTATGCTGTCCCACCCCTATCTGGTTTCTCCAGGGGGTTCCCGCTATCATTAGGCTGCTCAACAGTGCAAATGTCTGCAACGATGTTTCTTTTAAAAAGGTTTTCCTCAGCAGGAAGATTATGGCAGCGGTAAATAAAAGGTTCAGTACGAGCCAGCATATCCTGGCGATATTAAAAGGAAGCAGCGCAAGGGGCTCAAGCAGATACAGCAGGCTCGGAAACTGGTTCGCCTCCATCTTCTGGGGCGCCCCGATGCTTTCATAGTATTCATAAAAAGGTTCCAGCCCCGCTTTTTTGATCCCCTCATACCAGGCCTCTCCCGGAGGCTCTTCATGGCTGAGTTCGCTTAATTCGTAGGGGTCTTCCCCCATCATAAGTGCTCTTGCGGCGTCGTACTGGAAGTCCTGCGAAAACCTGACGGCATTCCTTATCCCGCCGAATATGGAAATAACCGCAAGCACGGTCAGCAGAACAACTGCAACAAAAGCTGCTCTGCTGACCGCACCTGTTTTTTCCTTACCCCTCATGAAAGCCTGTCGATTACATCCTTCTTCAGGTCTTCAAGCTTCTTGCCTGCATCCTCCAGAGAAGTCCCCTTAACGCCCATATAGAACTTGATCTTGGGCTCAGTGCCGGAAGGTCTTACGCAGCACCACGAATTGTTCTCAAGGTCAAAATACAGAACATTGGACTTCGGCAGACCGGTCTTGCCCTTCTCTCCGGTCTCGATATTTAATGTGGTATCAGCGTCATAATCCCTGAACTCCTTAACCTTGAGTTCTCCGAATTCCTTCGGCGGATTCTTTCTGATCTTCTCCATTATATTCTTTATCTGCTCGGCTCCGTCAACACCCTTTAAGGTAACGGTGTGGATGCCCTCTTTATAATAGCCGTACTTGTCATAGATCCTTATCATCTCATCCCATAAGGTCTTGCCGTGCTTCTTTGCATAGGCCGCGGTCTCTGCCAGGCACATAACGGCAACTATAGCGTCCTTGTCCCTTGCATGGGTTCCCACAAGACAGCCGTAGCTCTCTTCAAAACCGAATACATATTCATAGGTATTATTCTGCTCAAAGAGCTTGATCTGCTCTCCGATGTATTTAAAGCCCGTCAGAACCTCGATAAGCTTAAGATTGTAATCCTCAGCCACGGGATCCGCCAGGTTGGTCGTAACTATAGTCTTTACAAAGGCCCCGTTCTTCGGAAGCTTACCCATGGCCGCAAGCTCTCTAATTCTATACTCTGCGATGAGCATACCCGACATATTTCCGGTAAAGCACTGATATTCCCCGGTCTTTGTATCTATCGAATAAACTCCCAGTCTGTCGGCATCGGGATCGGTGGCCATTACTATATCCGCTCCCTTTTCCTTAGCAAGCCTTAACGCATACTCGAAGGCCTTGGGATCCTCGGGATTGGGGTAGTCAAGAGTTGTAAACTTCGGATCGGGCTCCTCCTGCTCGGGAACCACATAAACGTTCTTGAAACCAAGCTCCTTAAGTATCCTCTGCACGGGTACGTTTCCGGTGCCGTGGAAGGGTGTATATACTATCTTTATATCATCGGCCATCTCTTCAATGACTTCGGGATGAATAATGAGCTTCTTTAACTCGGCAATGTATTTGTCGTCGATCTCCTTGCCGATAACTTCATAGAGTCCCTTGGCCTTTGCTTCCTCGAGATCCATAGTCTTGGCGTTTGAGTAGTCCCCAACTGCGTTGACCTCATCTATGATGGCCTTGTCCCGGGGTGCCGCTACCTGCGCTCCGTCTTCCCAATATACCTTGTAGCCGTTATATTCGGGCGGATTATGGCTGGCCGTTACAACTATTCCTGCGGTACAGCCCAGAGTCCTCAGTGCAAAGGAAAGCTCAGGAGTAGGACGAAGGCTGTCGAAAACGTAAGCCTTTATTCCGTTGGCAGCCAGGCAAAGCGCCGCAACATCTGCAAATTCAGGGCTCATAAAACGGCAGTCATAGGCGATAGCCACGCCCTTATCCTGCGTCCCCTCCTTGAGAATGAAGTTGGCAAGTCCCTGGGAAGCCCTCCGTACCGTATAGACGTTCATCCTGTTGGAGCCCGCTCCGATAACGCCTCTTAAGCCTCCGGTTCCGAATTCCAGATCCTTATAAAATCTGTCCTCAATCTCCTTCTCGTTGCCGCGGATGCCTTCCAGCTCCTTCTTCGTCTCCGCATCAAAATACGGATCATTCAGCCAGTACTCATAAGCCTTCATGTAGTCCATAAAAATTTCACCCCCTGTTTTATTCTTTAGACTTTATATTTTTGATCACTTCAAGATCATCTTTCACGTTTTTTTCCTGTGAACGATTATACCACAGATAATTTTATTCTGAAACCATAGCGTAACTGTTCAGACCCCCTGGGTTCAGAACTATTGCACCATGGCGACATTGGTTTCCAAACGGTAATTGCTGTAATCGAGGG
>CAMNBW010000024.1 GCA_946533525.1 uncultured Lachnospiraceae bacterium | reverse complement strand
CGTACATTCCGATCTTATGCACGGGCACGGGTTTATTCTCTGTAACAACACCGGCCACTGCCGATCCAAGTCCGCCGATAACGGAAGCCTCCTCAACCGTAAATATCTTTCCGGTCTCTTCAGCGGCTTTAAGGATAATCTCCTCATCGAGGGGCTTTATGGTATGAATATTTATCACCCTTGCATCAACTCCGTCCTTCGCCAGCATTTCCGCTGCTTCGAGGGAATAGCTGACCTCTGTGCCGGTTGCGATTATCGTAATATCCTTACCGTCACGAAGCGTGATGCCCTTGCCGAGTTCGAACTTGTAATCGCTGTTTTCATTTATAACCGGAGAAGCTGCACGGGAAAATCTGAGGTAAACAGGTCCCTTATGATCGAGGGCCGCCTTCACCGCTGCCTTAACTTCTACATCATCAGAGGGAACGATAACCGTCATTCCCGGAATAGTACGCATAAGAGCAATGTCCTCAAGACACTGGTGAGATGCGCCGTCCTCACCTACCGTGATCCCCGCATGGGTTGCGCCTATCTTAACATTGAGCTTCGGGTATCCGATGGAATTCCTGACCTGCTCGTAATTTCTTCCTGCCGCGAACATGGCGAAGGAGCTTATAAAAGGAATCTTTCCTGTGGCAGCGAGTCCTGCTGCAATACCGGTCATATTCGCTTCCGCGATGCCGCAGTCAAAAAATCTGTCGGGAAATTTATTCTTAAAGATCTGTGTCTTAGTGGCATTGGCAAGATCAGCATCCAAAACCACAAGGTCGGGGTATTCCTCACCATACATAGCCAGAGCGTTGCCGTAGCTTTCTCTGGTCGCAATTTTCTTTACTTCACTCATAAAAAGCCTTCCTCCCTTTCTTACAGCTTTTCGGCTGCAGCCTTAAGCTCTGCCATCGCTTTCTCATACTCTTCGTCGTTGGGAGCCTTGCCGTGCCAGCCTACCTGATTTTCCATATAGGAAACACCCTTGCCCTTGGTTGTCTTTGCTATGATCGCAGTAGGTACGCCCTTTACTCCGCGTGCTTCCTTAAATGCCTTTTCTATCTGGTCGAAGTCATTTCCATCGATATTGATAACATGGAAATTAAACGCCTCAAACTTCTTATCGATGGGGTAAGGTGAATTAACCTCATCAATGGGACCGTCTATCTGGAGATTGTTGTTGTCAACGATAACACACAGATTGTCCAGCTTCTTTGCGCCGGCAAACATAGCTGCCTCCCAGATCTGACCCTCTTCGATCTCTCCGTCACCGCAAAGGACATAGGTTCTGTAGCTCTTCTTATCTATCTTTGCGCTGAGAGCCATTCCTACTCCTGCTGAAAGGCCCTGTCCTAAAGATCCTGAAGACATATCCACTCCGGGAATATGCTTCATATCGGGGTGTCCCTGCAGGTAGCTGCCCGTGTGCCTTAAGGTCTCCAGATCCTTGACCGGGAAAAAGCCCCTGTTTGCAAGCGTAGAATAAAGTCCGGGAGCCGTATGTCCCTTGGAAAGAACAAAGCGGTCACGATCCGGATCATCGGGCTTTGCGGGATCGACATTCATCTCCTCAAAATACAGATAGGTATAGATATCTGCTGACGAAAGCGAGCCGCCGGGATGTCCTGACTTCGCCGCGTGTACCGCGGTTATGATACCCTGACGAACGCTGTTCGCTGTTTTTTCAAGTTCTTTCTTGTTCATCTTTATCTTATCCTTTCTTTATTTTCTAAAACATCAATTTCCCTGGCCGTAATATGCGTTTGCGCCATGCTTTCTGTAATAATGCTTATCCTGAAGCTCCTGCGGCGCAGGCTCCACACGGGGATTTATGGTCTCGGTCCACATAGCCATCTTCGCACATTCTTCAAGTACAACCGCCGTATGAACCGCATCCTCGGGATCCTTGCCCCAGGCAAAGGGACCATGATTCTTACACAGCACAGCCTGCACGGCCACATGATCCTTATCCTTGAAATAGTCGGTTATAAGGACGCCTGTATTAAGCTCATATGCCTCATTGATCTCTTTCTCATTAAGGCAGCGAAGGCAGGGAACCGGTCCGTAGAAATAATCCGCATGGGTCGTTCCGTATGCAGGTATCGAGCGTCCCGCCTGAGCCCAACTGGTAGCGTAGGGCGAATGGGTATGAACTATACCTCCTATATCATCCCACTTTCTGTACAATTCCGCGTGGGTTTCGGTATCAGAAGAAGGATTATATCTGCCCTCGATCTTCTTGCAGTTGAGATCCACAACTACCATGTCGTCGGGAGTAAGGGCATCGTACTCTACCCCGCTGGGCTTGATAACGAAATAGCCGCTCTCTCTGTCGATACCACTGACGTTTCCCCATGTAAAGGTTACCATTTTGTATTTAGGCAAAAGCATATTTGCCTCATAGACCTTTTTTTTCAGTTCCTCAAGCATCCTTTATCCTCCTGAAAATATATAAAATCATGTTTCTCTATTCTATTATTTTATGCCAAATTTGTAAACCGTCGTAGTGTCATATTTATCTCCGACATCGAGCAGAGGAGAAGCAAAGCCCGGCTCGTTCACGCTGTTGGGGAAATACTGCGACTCAAGGCAGAGCGCCATTCTCTTCCCGTAGACCTGTCCGTTCTTGCCAACGCGTCCCTCGGGAATGCAGTTGCCCGCATAGAACTGAAGCCCGGGAAGGTCTGTATAGACCTGCATGGTACGTCCGCTTTCCCTGTCCTCTACCTCGGCGGCAAGATTATTTTCTCCGGGAGTATCCAGGGCGAAATTATGGTCATATCCCTGAACGAGCTTAAGCTGCTCCACATCCTTGTCAATATCGTCGCCTATGCGCTTGAAATCCGTAAGGTCGAACACCGTTCCCTTTACGTCGGCCAGCTCTCCCGTGGGAATCGCGCCCTCCACAACAGGGGTATACTTTGAAGCATATATTTTAATATACTCATCCTCTATCTTCTTCGGTCCGCTTTTCAGACCGGCAAGGTTAAAGTACGAATGATTTGTGCAGTTGGCTACAGTCTTTTTGTCGGTGGTTCCCTCGTAATGAATCCTGACCTCATTGTCGTCGGTCAGAGAGAAAGTCACCTTCATATCCAGCTTCCCGGGGAAGCCGCTCTCCCCGTCGGGAGAAGAATATTCCATGCTTACGCTGTTGTCTGCATCGTTTGCCCTGCCTGTCCAAAGCTGCACATGAAAGCCTTTTTCAAAATCCGTATGAAGATTGTTGTCGTTTTCATTTACGGGCGCCTGATAATCCACTCCGTCTATAGTGAACTTGCCCTTGGCTATCCTGTTTGCGCTGCGCCCTATGGTTGCCCCGAGGAAGCCCGGATTATCGAAATAGGGCTCAAGTGTATCATAACCCAGAACCACATCATCCATATTTCCGTCCTTATCGGGAGCAATGATCGATGTGATAATTCCTCCGAAATCTATGACCGAGAGCTTCATGCCGTTTTTGTTGGTCATGGTGTACTCGGTCACCTCTTTTCCGTCCTTTGTCACACCGAACTTCCGTTTTTCAATACTCATTTTTTGAAATACCTCCTTTTGAATATAATATCCTTATAACTCCGTCCTGCCGTCGAGAGCACGAAGCAGTGTTACCTCATCGATATTTTCCAGGTCGCCGCCGACAGGGACTCCGGTTGCGATCCTCGTAGTCTTTATCCCGGTGGGCTTGATCAGCTTGCTTATATACATGGCAGTGGTCTCGCCCTCCAGTGAAGAATTTGTGGCTATTATGACCTCGCTTACATCCCCTCTGGAAAGCCTTGCCATCAGTTCCTTCAATTTAATATCATCAGGCCCTATCCCCAGCATGGGACTGATAGCCCCGTGCAGGACGTGATAAACACCCATGTAACGCCCGGTCTTTTCATACGCCGCCAGATCTCTGGAATTCTCCACCACCATAATAGTGGAATGATCGCGTTTTTCACTGGAACAGACCGGGCAGAGCTCTTCATCCGTAAGAGTGAAGCACTCCCTGCAGAAACGCACATTCTGCCTTGCATCGGTTATGGCCGCAGTGAGTCTCTCCACATGTTCCCTGGGCTCGTTCACCAGATAAAAAGCCAGTCTCGAAGCCGATTTATTTCCGATCCCCGGCAGCGCGGAAAGCTCCTCAATAAGCTTGTTTATCTTTCCGGAATACAGATCCATTTAGAACATACCGCCAAGGCCGCCGGCGAATTTACCCATAGCGCTCTGACTGGCCTCATTTGCCTGCTTAATTGCCTCGTTTACCGCTACCATTACCAGATCCTCGAGAGTTTCAACATCTTCCGGGTCTACCGCCTCAGGAGATATTTCAACCTTTGTAACCTCCATTTTGCCGGTAACTGTAACCTTTACCGCACCGCCTCCGGCTGCAGCCGTAAATTCCTTTGTCTCAAGCTCCTTTGCACTCTCCTCCATCTGGCGCTGCATTCTCTGAGCCTGTTTCATAAGGTTATTCATATTTCCCGGCATACCGGAAAATCCTCCGCCCCTCTTTCCCATTTATTCTCTCCTTTCATGGCCGATGGCTGCAAGCAACGCAGTCCATCGATCCCTCTTTTGCTCAGCTCCGGCGGTCAGTCCGACCGCTGCAGCTTAAGCTTAATCTATAGTTTCCACATTGTCGAATTTGATAATATCCTCAAATTTCGGCAAATTAGTGTCATAGCTTTCTCCCTGTTCCACCGTCAGAACAAAATCCACTTCTTTGCCGCAGACTTCATTTATGGTATTCCTTAAAGCCTCTTCATATTCTCCGCCGTTTCCGTCCTTTATGAGCTTATATTTTTCATTATCTTCCGCAATGATATAAAGCCGTCCCTTGTTTATCGACGGCCGGGCCATTCTTATGGCCGCCCTTACAAGGGGTTCAAGCCCATTTAAAACATCGTTCCAGCGGCTGATAAGTTTCTTTATATCCTCCGGCAGTGCAGGCTCCAGCTTTTCCTTCCATTCCCTGGCCGAAACATGCTTGACGGCAAACTTTCCATCGGAAGTTTTTCCCGCCAGTCCTCCGTTTTTATCCGTACCCATGGCTGCCGAAGGCGCAGCAGGCACCACTCCGCTTTCAAGCTGCTTTTCCAGCATCGCCACTCTCTGCGACAGGGAGAGGATGTCGGCCTCGGTATGGGGCTTGCAAAGCCTGATCACTGCTATTTCCGTAAGCACTCTTTTATCCGGCGCAAATCTGAGCCTCTGGGAAAGCTCGCTCATTATGCGGATATATCTCATGATCCTGTCCGGATCAGTAGTCCCGGCTTCCTCCCTTAAGCGCACCATGGCTTCGGGAGAAACATCTATCATTTCCGTATCTTCCGGTGAAACGCTAAGCAGCAGTATATTTCTGAGATACCAGATAAAATCGGAAATAAACACTCCGAGTTCACGGCCTTCCATTACCACGTCATCTATCAGCTTAAGCGCGGCAAAGGTGTCGGAAGAATTTACATGCCTGAAAAATTCACTGAAGACCCCCGTATCCACAGCGCCCAAAACCTTAAGCGCTTTCTCATAGGTCAGAGTCTCTCCGAAATAGAAGGATACACATTCATCCAGAAGGCTCAGCGCATCTCTCATGGAACCGTCGGCACATTTAGCTATAAAATCATAGGCTCCGTCTTCAATGTCGAGCTTTTCTATCTCTGCCAGCTCGCGCATCCTTCCCACGATCTCACGCTGGGAGATACGCCTGAAATCATATCGCTGGCACCTCGAAAGAATGGTTATCGGAATCCTGTTCGCCTCCGTCGTAGCCAGAATAAAGATGACATATGAAGGCGGTTCCTCCAGCGTCTTTAACAGCGCGTTGAAGGCCTGAGACGAGATCATATGCGCCTCATCTATGATATAAACCTTGTACTTGCCGGTACTGGGCGAATATGAGACCTCCTCAACGATCTGCCGGATGGTATCCACGCCGTTATTCGACGCCGCGTCCATTTCTATAACGTTTACGGAGTTCCCAGCAGCTATCTGTTTGCAGGTTTCACATTCCCCACAGGGATCTCCCTCCCGGATATTCTCGCAGTTCACTGCCTTGGCAAAAAGCTTGGCCAGTGTGGTTTTGCCCGTTCCCCTTGTACCGCAGAAAAGATAGGCATGGCCTATCCTTTCTGATTTGATCTGATTTTTTAAAGTTGTAACAATGGCGTCCTGCCCTCTGACATCCTCAAATCTCTGGGGGCGGAACTTCCTGTATAAAGCCTGATACATTTATTCTCAATCACCGAAGCTGATACCCAGCATCTTCGCTTCCTTTATGATGTCCGCATCCGGGGAAAGCGACTTCAGCTTTCCGGCCACATCCTCAAGGGGAACCTTAACGATCTCACGGTTCTTATATCCTACCATAAAGCCATACTCACCCTTTAAGATAAGCTTTCCTGCTTCCGCGCCGAGACGGGATGCAAATACCCTGTCATAAGGGCAGGGACTTCCGCCTCTTTGCATATGACCGGGAACGGTAACCCTTACCTCCTGTCCTGTCTTTTTCTCTATCTCCTCGGCTATACGATAGGAAACCGAAGGATGTGTATAGCGCTCCAGCTTCTTCCTATATGCCTTCTTGGACAGCTTTGCATCTTCCTTGCTGATAGCTCCTTCCGCAACTGCAATGATGGTGAATTTGCTGCCTTTTTCCTTACGTTTGTTAATTGCCTTGACAACCTTATCCAAATTATAAGGTATCTCGGGAATAAGGATTATATCAGCTCCTGAAGCCATTCCTGCATTAAGGGTAAGGAAACCTACCTTGTGCCCCATAACCTCGACTATAAATACGCGGCCGTGAGAATCCGCCGTAGTGTGGATCTTATCGATAACGTCGGTAGCAATATCCACCGCGCTCTGAAAACCGAAGGTCATATCCGTTCCCCAAAGATCGTTATCTATGGTCTTCGGAAGAGTTACCACATTCAAGCCCTCTTCTCTCAAAAGATTTGCCGTCTTATGTGTCCCGTTTCCTCCAAGAATAACAAGGCAGTCCAGGTTAAGCTTGAAATAAGTATGCTTCATGGCCTCTACCTTATCAACTCCGTCCTCGCCGGGTTCGTGGATAGTCTTGAAAGGAGTTCTGGAAGAGCCGAGTATCGTGCCTCCCCGGGTCAGGATACCCGAGAAATCCGAGCCCTCAAGCATTCTGAAGTTTCCGTAGATCAAACCCTGATAGCCGTTTAAAAAGCCGAAGAGTTCAACCTGTTCATCACTGTTCAAAAGCGATTTAACAACACCTCTCATTGCCGCATTAAGAGCCTGACAATCGCCTCCGCTGGTAAGAAAGCCTATCCTTTTCATTCAATGTACCTCCGTTTTTTATTTTTATTCTTGATTTATAAGCCCACACGACTTATAATATAGGACGCTGCAAACATGAAATCATTCATGACATGGAGAGATATCGAAGTGGTCATAACGAGCCGCACTCGAAATGCGGTTGTCGGGTAACCGGCACGTGGGTTCGAATCCCACTCTCTCCGCTCTCATTATCCCGGAAAGGCCTGTCTTCGGACAGGCTTTTCTTCTTATATTCCCTGTACTGTCAATTATAGTATTTCAGGGCACTAATCGCAACTTAAAAAAACTCTCCTCAAAGAATTCCTGTTATCTCTGCGAGGTCGTCTATTCCCTGTTCCTGCATAAACCTTTCTATGCCATCTATGATCTCGGTCATGATCCCCGGGTTATGGAAATTCATCATTCCGACCGCAACAGCCGAAGCTCCGGCCATCATAAATTCGATGGCATCCTCCGCCGACGCGATGCCTCCCATTCCGATCACCGGAATTTTTACCGCGTGGGCTGCCTCATAGACCATGCGCACGGCAACCGGCCTGATGGCAGGACCCGAAAGTCCACCCGTCCGATTGGCCAGCAGGAATCTTCTTTTGTAAATATCTATTTTCATCCCTGTAATAGTGTTGATGAGCGAAAGTGCGTCCGCTCCCGCTGCCTCCGCCGCCTTCGCCATCTCCGCTATGGAGGTCACATTGGGGGAAAGCTTCATTATCACAGGCTGCTTTGCCGCCTTTTTTACGGCTTTGGTGATCTCCTCCAATGCCCCGGGATCGGTGCCGAAGGCAATACCGCCCTCATGCACGTTCGGGCAGGAGACATTGATCTCCAGCATGGAAACATTATCGCATTCAGCAAGCCTTTGCACCACCTCAACATATTCCCCGACGGAGTGCCCGCATACATTCACGATGACATTCGTATCGTAGTTCTTTAAGAACTCCAGATCACGCTCAATAAAAACATCTATCCCCGGATTTTGAAGGCCGATGGCATTGAGCATTCCCGAAGCAGTTTCGGCCACTCTGGGTGTGGGATTTCCTTCCCAGGGCACCTTTGCCACGCCCTTTGTAACAACTGCCCCGAGGCGGTTTAAGTCCACGAGCCCGCAGTATTCCATTCCGCTTCCGAAGGTTCCGGATGCGTTCATTACCGGATTTTTAAAGTTAATCCCGCATATCTCAACCGCAGTATTCATATATCCACATCCTTCGCCGCAAATACCGGCCCTTCCGTACAGATTCTGGCGTTTTCCACCCGGGAATGAGCATCCTTAAACCGGGTCTTCACCACGCAGCCGAGACAGGCGCCCACTCCGCAGGCCATGCGCTCCTCTAAGGATATATACGCCGGAATAAGGTTTTCTTCCGCGTATTGTTTTACCCCTTTTAACATGGGCATCGGACCGCAGGCATATATGATGTCCGGCGCTTTCCCGCTGCTGTCCAGCGCATCAAGAACCGTCCCGTGGGTTCCCGCCGTGCCGTCGTCGGTGGCAATATGCACAGCTGCAAGCTCCTTAAACTCGTCAGCCAAAAAGAGCCCGGCGGATGCAGAGCGATAGCCCAGATATACATCAATATTTTTTAAACCGGTTCCATGAAGCTGCCTTACAAGGCCAAGCAGCGGCGGAGCTCCTATTCCCCCTCCCATGACGGCTATGTTTTCCGCTCCCGACAGGGAATCAATGTCAAAGCCGTTGCCAAGGGGGCCGAGAAGTTCGATCCTATCGCCCTCCTCAAGTCTGCTAAATTCATCGGTTCCGTACCCTGCTACTCTCCATACAAGCCGGAGCCTCTCCTTATCCCTGTCTATGTCACAGATACTTATGGGGCGTCCCAGCAGATGGGCTTCGCTTTTGGTGTTCAGCATAACAAACTGCCCCGGATGCGCTTCGCGCGCCGCAGAGGTTTTAAGCCAGGCACCGTATATACCTTCCGCCAGATGCTCCTTATTTTCTACTACCGCTTTTTCACTGATCAATTTCCGTCTCCTGCAAAAAAACTGATTTTTCTGGTTCCCCTTCCATGAGCCTCGTAGACCGGGCTGCCGTTACATATCGTATATAAAATCTTTCCCGGAAGTACCGCCCCGAGATAGGGGGAATTATCCGATCTGGAGCGAAAACTTTTATATTCGGTCTCTAGCTTATCCGAAAAGATCACTATATCTGCCGGCGAGCCTACGGAAAGCTGCCCGGCATTTAAACCGTACAAGCGGGCAGGATTTACGCTGATCCGCTCAATAAAGTCGCTCAGAGAAAGGTGGCCGGGACCTATAAGATTTTTTACAGACAGGGAAAAGGCCGTTTCAAGACCCAGTATCCCGCTTGGAGCCTTCCCGAAAAGTCCGGGGTCAACCTGTCCGGCTGTCCTTCCTTCCCTGTATTCCCCCTCGCTTGCAAACCATCCCCCTTTTGCCTTGTCAGCCCGGGTATGCGGAGCATGATCCGTAGCGATAATATCTATCGTCCCGTCCCGAAGCCCTTCGATGATGGCCCGGCGGTCTTCTTCTGTCCTTAAAGGCGGATTTATCTTGGCGTTGGTTCCGTATCTTAAAACCGCCTCCTCGGTAAGCGAAAAATGGTTAGGCGTCGCTTCGGCATGTATCAGTCCCTTTGTGTCCCGCTTTTTTGCTTCCCGGATAAGCTCCACGCTTTCCTTAGCGCTTACATGCTGTATATCTATGGTGCAGCCGGTTTTAAGAGCAAGCTCCAGATCCCTTTTTACCATTGCGATCTCCGCCTGTCTGTCAGCTCCCTTTAAGTTAAGCGATTTTGAAACCTCACCCTCGTTGATGCCTGCTATACCGATAAATTCCGGATCCTCTTCATGGAAGCTAAGGGGCCTTTCTATAACGGCCGCCCTCTTCATTGCCGCCGTCACCAGCTCCTCGTCCATTAAAGGAGAACCGTCGTCGGTAAAGCCCAGCACTCCGGCCCGGGACAGCTCTTCCATACTGACAAGCTCTTTTCCCGCACGTCCTGCTGTGAGCGCAGCGCTCTGATAAATATTGATCTTCTCCTGCGCCGCCCTTGTGCAAACTTCCTGATAAAGCTCCACACTGTCTATTGCCGGAGAAGTATTGGCCATCAAAACCACAGAGGTATAGCCACCCGCCGCTGCCGCCAGGGCACCGGTATGAATATCCTCTTTTTCCGTAAAGCCCGGATCCCGAAAATGCGAATGGACATCCACGAAACCGGGGGCAACGGTCAGACCATAGGCGTCGATGGTATAAAGCTCGCCGCGAATAGACGAGGTATCAAAGCCCGAAGGACTTATTTCAGCTATCACGCCGTCCCTTATCATAAGGTCGAAAGAGCCGTTGATCCCATTTGCAGGGTCTATCAGAGTACCGCCCTTTATTAATGTAAGTCTTTCTCCCATAGCGATCTAAAACATTCCCTCATGACTCTTTAACATAGCTTCGATCCTGCCCTTTACAAGCTCCCCGATCTTTTTCTTTTCATCAGCCGGAAGCTCTGCAGTCCTTATAGGTTCGCCGTACTCGATCACAACCTTTGAGGGAGTAAGGGCCGGAAATCTCGCCTCAAACACAGACTGTGTATTGGAAAGGGCCACCGGAACGATGGTGCATCCTGCCTTTGCGGCCATTTTAAGAGAAGCGTCATGAAATTTAAGAACCGTCCCCTCTTTGCCCCGATTCCTTGTCCCTTCGGGAAAGACCATCATAGAGGCTCTGCCGGAAACGACATCGTCACACATCTCCGTCAAAACCTTAAAGCTCTGCTTCATATTCTTCCGGTCAATAAATTTGCAGTTAATAAAATACATCCACACATTCAGGGAGGGGACGAAGAGCAGCTCTTTTTTCGCCACAAAACCCAGCAGGTCCTTGCAATGAATCTGTGTCAGGATAATATCGTAATAGCTCCTGTGGTTACCCACATAAAGTACGGATTCGTTTTGCGGCACATTTTCATCATGAAGATACGTAACATCCACCCCAGCCATAAGCTTGGCCACCGTAAAGCCGAACTTGCTTGCAGCCTTGCCTATCATCATCGCCGCCCTTTTATTAAAAAGGCTTATCACAAGGGCGATGATCTGAAACGGGATAGTAATTGTAAGATAAATAACAACCAAAATAATAAGTATGATAAATCTCAGCATAAATATTTTTCCTTAAACTTAATACCGGTTTCGCACCGTCAGCATGAACATATCCTGCTTTTAGGAGCATTTCGTTTACGAGTCGCATCAGAATTATACTCAATAACGGAATTTATTTCCGTTATTGAGTATAATTATAGATAATACCGCAAGGAATATCAATGCAGCAAGGGTAAGGACCGTCGAAAGATGCTGAAGTACGGTTC
>CAMNBW010000023.1 GCA_946533525.1 uncultured Lachnospiraceae bacterium | reverse complement strand
AAGAGGTAAGGGAATGGCTGAAAAGGAAAAGAAAACCGAACAGAACAAGGACGGAGGCTATAAGCTTCACGTAGGGAAGATAGAAGAAGGCTTTGTAATTGACCACATCAAAGCGGGACGCGGGATGCAGATATATCACGATCTCGGGCTGGATAAGCTGGACTGCGGCGTGGCTATAATAAGGAACGCCTTCAGCGCAAAGATGGGAAAGAAGGACATGATAAAGGTTGAATGTCCGATAGACCAGTTCGACATGGATTTCTTCGGCTTTGTGGACCACAACGCGACGATAGATGTAATAAAGGACGGGGAGATAATCGCCAAGCCGAAGCTGGAATTGCCGAAGCAGCTTAAAAACGTTATTCGCTGCCACAATCCCAGATGCATAACCTCCACGGAGCAGCAGTTGGACCAGATCTTTATCCTGACGGATCCCGTCAAGGGAACCTATCGCTGCAAATATTGCGAGACAGCTTATAAACAGGACGCGGACAGGAAGTAAGAGGATATGAACAAGACAGGAGTTATTACACTTATTGTCATTGCCCTGGTGGTGGCCGGAATAATAGTGGGTTCCTCCCTGCTGCTGAGGGTAGAGCCGCTGCCCGAAGACACCATAGGCAACAATGCCGGAAACCTCTATAACGGAGGACTTTTTGACGAGGATGAGGGAATAGTGTATTTTGCCAATCCCCTGGATCGCTATGCCATGTACACGATGAACCCCGACGAGACCGATATTAAGAAGATAATCGAGAATAACACGGGTTTCATAAATGCCGCAGGTAAGTATATCTTTTATTATCAGGGCTCCATGAACGCCTCTAATCTGGGCTTTCTCGGCCACAATACGGGTGTATACAGAAGCAATAAGAACGGGAAAAACATTGTCACCCTGGCCCGCGATCCGGCTAAGACCGTAAAGCTCGTCGGGAATTTTGTCTATTACGAAAGCTTCGATAATGAGAAGGGAATGCAGATAGCCCGGGTCGGAATAGATAAAAAGAACCGGGAGATATTGTCGGACAAGGTATTCGACTGCTCTGAATACAATAACGGTCGTTTCTATTACGCCGGAGAGACCGACGACCATATGCTGAGGACCTTTGAGGTCAACACAAAAAATATAGGCACCCTCTTTGACGGAAACGTATCCTGTCCCATAATAAGCGGGGGCAATATTTACTATATAAATAACGTGGATAATTACAGGCTCTATGTGCGGTCCCTTTCGGGAGACCCCTCTACCGAGAGAAAGCTTACGGACGAGCGGGTGGAATGTTATAATGTGGTAAATGATTCCCTCATATATTACCAGACGAATGATCCGGAAAATCCTGCCCTTATGAGGATGACCCCGGACGGGTCCTTTAAGCAGACCGTCATGACGGGAAATTATACCAATATAAATGCCACATCGAGGTTTGTGTATTTCCAGCTTTGGAGCAACAGCGGCTCCACGGCGATCTTTCACCAGGATCTGAATACGGGAGCCGTAGAGCAGTGGAATCCCCCGGTGATGAGCAAGTAACAGGAAGAAAAAGTGAAAGAATTAGAAAATCTGAGAAAAGAAATAGATGCCATAGATGCCCGGATAGTTGACCTTTACGAAAAGAGGATGAAGGTCAGCGAGGAAGTGGCAAGATATAAGCTCTCTACCGGAAAAAACGTTCTGGACCGCAGCCGCGAGGAAAGCAAGCTGAGTCAGGTAAAGTCCCTTACTACAAATTCCTTTAATGAAAAGGGAATAGTTGAGCTATATGAGCAGATAATGTCCATGAGCCGCAAGAAGCAGTATTCCCTCATGGCCGGAGAAGGCATCCGGGGACAGCTTCCCTTTATAGAGGTGGACAGTCTGACCAAAGATGATATGAGGGTGGTCTTTCAGGGCGTGAAGGGAGCGTATTCGGAGGCGGCAATGGTGGCCTTTTTCGGGGACAACGTGCCCTCCTTCAATGTAGGTACCTTCCGGGACGCCATGCGCTCGGTGGACGAGGGGAGCGCCCATTACGCAGTGCTTCCTATAGAGAATTCCAGCGCGGGGATAGTGAGCGCGAATTATGACCTGCTCTCGGAATTTGAGGACTATATCGTAGGGGAGCAGATAATCGAGATAGACAACTGCCTCCTGGGGCTGCCGGAGGCGACGGAGGAGGACATCGAGACCGTGTATTCCCATCCCCAGGCCCTGATGCAGTCGGCAAGATATTTAAGCCTCCATGACTGGAAACAGGTGGACTTCGAAAACACCGCCATGGCGGCAAAGATGGTGCGGGACGCGGGAGACATACACAAGGCCGCAGTGGCGAGCAGCAGGGCGGCTGAGCTGTACGGGCTTAAGATCCTTAAGAAAAATATCAATTTCAGCGAAGGCAATTCCACCCGCTTTATCGTGGTCACAAATCAGAAGATATTTTTGAAGGGCTCGAAGAAGATAAGTATTTCCTTTGAGATCCCGCATAGAAGCGGCTCCCTCTATCATATACTTTCGCATTTCATATATAATGACCTCAACATGAATAATATCGAGAGCCGTCCCATACCGGACAGACCTTGGGAATACAGGTTTTTCGTGGACTTCGACGGGAATTTCAACGATGTTTCGGTAAGAAACGCGCTTATGGGAATAAGGGAAGAGACAAGGAATATGCGGGTTCTCGGCAACTATTGACAGGGTAGCTTCACGGGAGAATATTATGTTAACCAATAAACTGCTTTTATACGATAAATTGAAACAGGATGAGATAATAAGCTCAATGTCCTATCTGCTATGCAGAAATGACCATATGGAAGAGGAGATTTCGGAGGAGGAGCTTAGCTCCCTCGGCGTTTCCTGTGTTTCCATGCTTGTGGACGAGGGAGTCCGCCACGGCTTCGAAGGAAATCTCTGGCACGACTATTTAACCTACGCCCTCGTAAATGACGAAAATGCCCTAAGCCTTTCCGCAGAGAGAAAGGACGGGGTCGAGGGCTCCCTTGCGACTCTTGCGATACACGATTTCGCGGTGATAAAGCAGCTTTTCGATATTGACCTCGATGGCCTCGACAAGTATTGCCGGACTGATTGCTTTGCGCTGATAAAGGATTTCGTTCCGGACAATAAGACGGGGAAGATCTTTAATGAGCGTATCAGGGACAGGATCTGCACCCTTGCCGGGATGCTCAGCGGGGCTAAGGATAATGTGGAATTCCTGAATATAATGAGCGGGTTCTACCGCGATTACGGCGTCGGAAAATACGGACTTCACAAGGCTTTCAGGGTTAGGCACGATAAGAACGACGAGGTTATAATCGAGCCCATCAAGAAGGTAAAGCATATCTATCTTGACGACCTTGTGGGATATGAGGCCCAGAAGAAAAAGCTCATCGACAACACGGAGGCCTTTGTGAACGGGCGGCGGGCGAATAACTGCCTTTTGTACGGAGATATGGGTACGGGCAAGTCATCGTGCATTAAGGCCCTGATAAATAAGTATTACGACAGCGGCTTAAGGCTTATTGAGGTGTTTAAGCATCAGATGCAGGACCTTAACGATGTAATTGCGCAGATAAAGGGCAGGAACTATCGCTTTATAATCTACATGGACGACCTTTCCTTCGAGGATCACGAGGTGGAATATAAGTATTTAAAGGCGGTGATCGAGGGCGGTCTTGAGAAGCAGCCTGAAAATATGCTGATATATGCTACGTCCAACAGGAGACATCTGATACACGAGGGCTTTTCCGACAAGCTCGACAGGAGCGAGGACGACGATATACATTCGGCCGATACCGTGCAGGAAAAGCTTTCCCTGTCCGCCCGCTTCGGCATCAGCATCTATTTCGGCCGTCCGAATAAAAAGGAGTATGATAACATTGTAAAGGTGCTGGCGGAGCGCTACGGTATAAAGATGACCGAGGAGGAGCTTTTGAAGCTGGCCAACAGATGGGAGCTCGAGCACGGAGGCTATTCCGGTCGAGTGGCACAGCAGCTCGTGGATTACATATTGGGAGTACTATAATTTTTCTTTACATGCCGCAAAAGCGGCGGAAAGGAAGCAATGAAGATATTTGCGGCAATAGACGTTGGTTCTTATGAAGTGGGAATGAAGATATTCCAGCTTTCGAAAAAATACGGACTGAAGGAGCTGGATTATATACGTCATCGTGTGGATCTCGGAAGCGATTCATACAGGACCGGAAGGATCAGCTACGATCACATGGAGGAGCTCTGCTCGGTGCTCAACGGCTTTAACGACATAATGAGCTCCTACGGCGTGGACGACTACAGGGCCTGCGGAACCTCGGCCATAAGGGAGGCTGAGAGCACGGACATCGTTCTGGACCAGATAAGGCTGAGAACCGGTCTCGATGTAAGGGCGCTCAGCAATTCGGAGCAGCGTTTTCTGGACTATAAATCGGTGGCGCTGCAGGACGTCGAAAAGTTTGAGAATATCATTAAAGACGGAACTCTTTTCATAGATATAGGAGGAGGAAGCACGCAGGTCTCCCTCTTCCAGGAGGGGAGCCTTATTACGACGGTGAACCTTCCGCTCGGCATCCTAAGGATACGCTCCCAGCTGAGCGAGCTGGAGCCCAGGCGCTCGCAGTATTCGGAGCTCCTGTCAGAGATAATAGACAACGAGCTGTATTCTTTTAAGAAGCTATACTTAAATAACAGCGATATAAAGAACATGGTGGTCGTGGACGACTATCTGCCATATGTAAAGCAGAGGCTTACGGATAACGGCGTTTTGAGTTCGGAAATGGTCACCACAAGGCAGTACCTGGATTTCTGCGAAAGGATAAAACAGCAGAGCGTGGAAGAGGTGGCGAAGGCCGTGGGTATACCCCAGGAAAACGCGAACCTCCTTCGACCCTCGGCGGCGCTTATAAGGAATTTCATCAATATAACCGGAGCGCAGATGCTTTGGATAACGGGGGCGACCCTCTCCGACGGTATCGCCTACGACTATGCGGAGAGGACGCATATAATAAAGTCGGCCCACGATTTCGACTCCGACATTATAGCCTCCGCGGAAAATATCGCCGCAAGGTACAGGATAACGGATGCGAGAGAGGAGGCCCTGCTGCAGGTAAGCATGGTGGTCTTTGACAGCATGAAAAAATTCCACGGCTTAAGCAAGAGGGACAGGCTCCTTTTGGAGCTGGCGGCAAGGTTAAGGGACGTAGGGCGTTTCGTGTCCTTGAGCGTTCCGGCGGAGAGCTCCTACAGCATCATCATGGGTACGGAGATAATAGGGCTGTCCCATATGGAGAGGGCAATGGTGGCTTCCGCCGCAATAAATTCCTTCAGCAGGGATGTTTATTACAGAGATTTTGAAAATGAGGAGTTTGATAAGATCACATCCTTAAGAGTGGTCAAGATAACGGCAATTCTCAGGCTGGCGGCGGCTCTTGCACAAAATCCCGGGAAGAGGTTTAAGAAGGTAACGGCCTCCATAAGGGACAACGAGCTGGATCTTACGATAGGCTCCAAGGCGGGAATTGTCTTAGAGAGCGGGGATTTTGCGCAGTATTCGCAGTTCTTTGAAGAAGTATACGGCATAAGGCCGGTAATAAGACACAGAGAAGTCAGCGCTGTTTGAGAAAGGATCAGGAAGATGGCAAAGGCAAAAAAGACAGACAATAGGCCGATAGATTTTTCGGCTCCCGAATATTATACAAACCGTGAGCTTTCATGGCTTAAATTTGACGAAAGGGTTTTGGGAGAGGCCCGGGACAAGAATATCCCTCTCTTTGAAAGGCTGAAGTTTTTAAGCATCACCGCTTCAAACCTGGATGAATTTTTCATGGTCAGGGTGGCTTCCCTTAAGGACATGGAAAATGCGGGCTACGTCAAGCCGGATATTGCGGGCTTAAATCCCAGGGCGCAGCTAGAGGCCCTGTCTCCCGCAACGCATGACCTTATAGATCTGCAGTATGCAACCTATAACCGCCCCCTCCTTCCCCTTTTGAAGGAAAACGGCCTCACTGTGGTGGAGTCCCATGAGGATCTAAGCCCCGACCAGGCGGAATTTGTGGACAGATATTTCCAGGATACGGTCTATCCGGTGCTGACGCCCATGGCGGTGGATTCCTCCCGCCCTTTTCCCCTGCTTAGAAATAAGTCCTTAAACATAGCGGCTCTTATTACGGAAAAGTCTAAGGATGGCACAGTAAGCGGCAGGCTTTTAAAGAAAAAGAAGACGAAGAAGGCGGCCAGGCTCCCGCTTGAATTTGCGATGGTACAGGTGCCGGGAGTCCTGCCGAGGATAGTCAGGATCCCTTCAGAGAACGGCGGAGTGTCGGTCATTTTATTGGAAGAAATAATAGAAAGAAATATAGATAAGCTTTTCCTTAATTACGAGGTGATCTGCGCCCATCCCTTCAGGGTAATGCGAAACGCGGACCTTACCATAGACGAGGAAGAGGCGGAGGATCTTTTAAAGGAGATTGAAAAGCAGCTTAAGCGCCGCCAGTGGGGACAGGTTATCCGTCTGGACGTGGAAGCGGGCATGGATAAGCGGCTTTTGAACATGCTAAAGGAGCAGGTTTCGGTGGCGGAAGAGGATATTTATTATATCGAGGGACCGCTGGATCTGACCTTCCTTATGAAGATGTATTCGATGGAAGGCTTCGATGAGCTTAAATATAAGGATCACGTTCCCCAGCCTCCGAAGTACATGGATATGAGTAAGGATATATTTGAGCAGATACGGCATGGCGATATTCTTTTAAAGCACCCCTACGAGACCTTTGAGCCGGTGGTGAATTTCGTCCGTTCTGCGGCAAGGGATGAAAATGTGCTGGCTATCAAGCAGACCCTCTACCGTGTCAGCGGAAATTCCCCCATAATAGCGGCCCTCATTCAGGCTGCCGAGAGCGGAAAGTCCGTGACCGTACTCTTTGAGTTAAAGGCGCGTTTTGACGAGGAGAACAATATAATCTGGGCGAAGGAGCTTGAGAAAGCCGGGTGCCATGTAATTTACGGTCTTGTGGGCCTTAAGACCCATTCAAAGATAACGCTGGTGGTACGGCGTGAAGAGGACGGCATCAGAAGATATGTCCATCTCGGAACCGGTAACTATAATGACAAGACTGCGAGACAGTATACGGATATGGGTCTTTTGACCTGCTCCGAGGCCATAGGCGAGGACGCTACGGCTGTATTCAATATGCTTTCCGGCTATTCGGAGCCGGTGAGCTGGAATAAGCTGGTGCTGGCCCCCCTCTGGCTTAAGGACAGATTTTTATACCTCATCGGGCGGGAGACGGAGCACGCAAGAGCCGGGCGGGAGGCCAGGATAATCGCCAAGATGAATTCCCTATGCGATCCCGATATAATAAGGGCTCTGTACGAAGCTTCGAACGCGGGAGTGAAAATTGAGCTTATAATCAGGGGCATCTGCTGCTTAAAGACGGGAATCCCCGGGGTTTCGGACAATATAACCGTGCGCTCCATAGTCGGAAATTTCCTGGAGCACAGCCGGATCTTCTGGTTCTTAAACGAGGGCAACGAGGAGATATATCTGGGTTCGGCGGACTGGATGCCAAGGAACCTGGAGAGGCGTGTGGAGATCGTTTTCCCGGTGGAGAAACCCGAGCTTATCGAGGATCTTAAGCATTATCTGTCCATGCAGCTAAAGGATAACGTAAAGGCCTCTGTTTTGCAAAAGGACGGAACCTATGTGAAGCCCAGCAGAAGAGGACGGGGAGCCTTTAATTCCCAGGAGGAATGTGTTCAGGAGGCAGTGAGGAACGCTAAGGAGAAGGCGCGGTCGGTGAATTCCACGAGGATATTCATACCGGAAAGGAGCCCCAAGGAATGAGCGCTCTATACAAGGCGGCGATTTTCGATCTGGACGGAACCCTTTCGGAGTCCCTTGAATCCATTGCGCATACGGTAAACCTCGTTCTGACAGAAAAAGGCCATAAGGAGATCGAGCTGGAGCGTTTCAAGGTGCTGGTCGGGGACGGGGCACGCACTCTTATAGAAAGGGTGTTAAAGCTTAAGGGCATAGAGGACGCCGGCACAGTGGAAGAGTATTTTGCCCGGTATCTCGAGCTTTTCGAGGAAGGGTGTCTCTATAATCTGCGGGCCTGCGACGGAGTGGAGGCTCTGGTGCATGACCTTAAGGCAAGGGGCTTTAAGCTGGCGGTGCTTTCCAATAAGCCGGACCTCATGACTAATAAATGTGTGAAAGCTATTTTCGGAGAAGGTGTTTTTGACAGGATAGTCGGAGTGAAGGAAGGGCTTAAAAAGAAGCCGGATCCCGCGGGAGCCCTGGCTTTGGCGGAGGAATTCGGGGTAAGGCCTGAGGAGTGCCTCTACCTCGGGGACACCAACACCGATATGAAGACCGGCAAGGCGGCAGGGATGTTCACCATAGGAGTGCTCTGGGGCTTTCGGGACGAAGCCGAGCTTCGGGAAAATAAGGCGGACGCCATCATACATAAGCCGGAAGAGGTATTGGGGCTACTGCAATGATGCAGCAGCCTCTTTTTTTGATTCTTGCAAATATGCCGTATTTCTGTATAATGCAATAGGTGTGTAGTGTGAAAATGATTATAAGTTAAGGAGTTTATCAGATGATTTCAGCCAACAACGTCACTTACAGAGTCGGGAAAAAGGCCCTCTTTGAGGATGTGAACATCAAGTTTACCGAGGGCACCTGCTACGGGCTCATAGGAGCCAACGGTGCGGGAAAATCCACCTTTTTGAAGATACTTTCGGGCCAGCTCGATACAACAAACGGAGACATAGCCATAACTCCCGGGGAGAGGCTTTCCTTCCTCGAGCAGGACCACTTTAAATACGATGAATATACGGCCCTCGATACCGTTATCATGGGGAATGAGCGCCTCTATGAGGTCATGAAGGAAAAGGACGAGATCTACGCCAAGCCGGACTTTTCCGATGAGGACGGAATAAAGGTCAGCGAGCTCGAGGCGGAGTTTGCGGAGATGAACGGCTGGGAGGCCGAGTCCGACGCCGAAAGCCTTTTAAACGGCCTCGGCATAGAGACTGAATTCCACCGCCAGCTCATGAAGGAGCTTCCGGGTCCCATAAAGGTGAAAGTCCTTTTAGCTCGGGCACTTTTTGGAAACCCCGACATACTGCTCTTAGACGAGCCCACCAACCATCTGGACCTCGACGCCATCGAATGGCTCGAAGAGTTTCTGATAAACTTTGAAAATACGGTAATAGTCGTATCCCACGACCGTTACTTCTTAAATAAGGTATGTACGGCCATAGCGGATATTGACTACGGCAAGATCACCCTCTTTGCCGGCAACTACGATTTCTGGTACGAATCCAGCCAGCTTCTGGTTCAGCAGATGAAGGAGGCCAACAAGAAGAAGGAGGAGAAAATCAAGGAGCTCAAGGAATTCATCTCCCGTTTCTCGGCCAACGCTTCGAAGTCCAAGCAGGCTACCTCCCGAAAGAGAGCCCTTGAAAAGATCGAGCTCGATACAATAAAGCCCTCTTCCAGAAAATATCCCTATATCGATTTCAAGCCCGAGAGGGAGATAGGAAACGAGGTTCTGGAGGTTCACGGCCTTTCGAAGACGATAGACGGAAATAAGGTCCTGGACAATATAGAATTTACCTTAAAGAGGACTGACAAGGTGGCCTTTGTAGGCTCTAACGAGCTGGCGATCAGCACCCTCTTTAAGATACTGATGGGAGAGATGGAGCCGGATTCGGGCGATTACAAGTGGGGCGTGACCACCTCCCAGGCCTATTTCCCGAAGGACTACAACGCGGAATTCAACAACGACTACAACATAACCGAGTGGCTTACGGGCTATTCGGAGATAAAGGATGTGACCTATGTAAGGGGCTTCCTTGGACGTATGCTCTTCCCCGGAGAGGACGGGGTCAAGAAGGTCAGCGTTCTGTCCGGAGGAGAGAAGGTGCGCTGCCTCCTGTCCAAGATGATGATAAGCGGGGCCAATATCCTGCTTTTGGACGAGCCCACGAACCACCTCGATATGGAGGCCATAACCGCTTTAAATAACGGACTTATCAAGTTCCCCGGCGTAGTGCTCTTTACCTGCCACGACCACCAGTTCGTGGAGACCACGGCCAACAGGATAATGGAAATCCTTCCCGACGGAACGCTCATCGACAAGGTCACCACCTATGACGAATATCTGGCTTCCAGCGACGACTTCAGGAAGCGCACTATTTACACCGCGAATATCGAAGAGGACGAAAACTGATGTCCGCATCCGACAGCCGCATAGTCGATCTTCATACACATTCCATACGCTCCGACGGGACCCTGACCCCCTCGGAGCTTTTGGACTATGCCGTTGAAAAGGGGCTTTCCGCCCTGGCGCTTACGGACCATGACACAGTGGAGGGGCTCGAGGAGCTCCATGCCCATGCTTCGGTGACCGAAAATGCGCCGGAGATCGTGGACGGCATTGAATTTTCCTCCGAATACAACGGCAAGGACATACATATAGTCGGGCTTTTTATAGATTACAGTGCTCCGGATTTCGACAAATATCTTGAGGAATTCCGGCATTCGAGGGACGTGCGAAACGAAAAGATGTGCAGGCTCCTTCGTGACGGGCTGCATATGGATATAAGCTATGAAAAGCTCCTCGAGGCAAATCCCGGCGCCATCATAACCCGTGCCCACTATTCGAAGTACATGATGGAGCACGGCTATACCTCCAATATGAAGGAGGCCTTTGAACGCTACATAGGCGAGGATAAGCCCTTTTTTGTAAGCAGGGAAAAGATCACCGCCATCGACGCGATAAACCTTATCCATAAGACCGGAGGCATCGCGGTGCTTGCCCACCCCACCCTCTATCACATGGGGTACGACAAGATACACGAGCTCGTCAGCCATTTAAAGGAAAACGGCCTGGACGCGATGGAGATACTTTATACGACCTTCACTCCTTCGCAGAAGCGACAGATGAAGGAGCTGGCCGATGAATTCGACCTCATGTACTCCGGCGGCTCGGACTATCACGGCGCCATCAAGCCCCGGACCGATCTTGCCACAGGCTGGGGAGACCTCTCGGTTCCCTATGAAATATATGAAAATCTTAAAAAATTCCACGAAAGCGGGCACAGGTAAATATGAACAGTGATACAAAGATCCTCTTTTCCGATCTGGACGGGACCCTTCTTACGACGGACAAGAGAATATCCGATGAAAATCTCAGGGCCATACATACCCTCATAGATGCGGGGCATAAATTCGTCTTCGTGACGGGCAGGCCTGCGGTAAGCGGCATCAATATCGCCAGGGAATACGGACTTTTGAAGTCCGGTTTTTTTGTAGTGGGCTATAACGGGGCGGTGATCTACGATGTGGGCGCCGGTAAAAATATCTATACCTGCCCACTAAGAAACGAGGATATGAGGTTTTTGCTCGACGAGGGGAGGCAGCAGGACTTCGGAGCCCTGACCTACACCCATACCCACGTTATAGGGGAGGTGGAGCACGAGGCCCTGGTGGCCTACAGCAGGGGGCTTAAGATGCCCTATATGATAGTGGATAACTGCGAGGCAAAGCTCAAAGAAGAGGGCTATGAGCCCTATAAGGTCATAATCTCAACTCTTAAGGGCCGGCACCTCCTTGAAGAATTCAAGGCCTTTATCGATCCGGTGGTCGGGGAGAGGCTCTACACCCTGATAACCAGTGACGTACTGTTGGAGATAGGCCCCGCCGACGTTTCCAAGGGCCGCGCCATAGAAGCGCTCTGCAAAAAGCTGGAGGTTCCGCTTGAAAATTCCTATGCCATCGGCGACGAGAGCAACGACCTCTCCATGATAAAGGCCGCAGGCCACGGCATAGCCATGGCAAACGCCATAGACGAGCTCAAAGCCCTTGCCGAATTCACCACCGCAAACGACAACGACCACAACGCAATTGCAGAGGTGGT
>CAMNBW010000022.1 GCA_946533525.1 uncultured Lachnospiraceae bacterium | reverse complement strand
TGTATATAATACAGACATAAACAAGAGAGAGGAAAATAAATCAAACAAAAGCCGAATAAGAATTGGAGATGATACCGATGTACAACGGCTAGAAAAACAAGAACTCAAATAATCAGGAAAGGAAGGTACGGACCACCAGACAAGTAATTTTTAACTCCTTATTATCAACTTAGTGCTTTAAGCGCAAGTTGTTCAGGTAAATAGCAAACCGAAACAGAAAACTAAGCAAAGAAGAAGCATTCATCAGGATAACGGGGCACGATTATAATATCAAATTCCTGCTTATAAACAGAGAAAATCAGCCCGACAGGGAAAATCAGAGATAGGATGCTTAGGACACGGAGGTACGGTCCGATGGGAAGTTTAGTTGAAACAGAAAGATAAGAGGGCGTCGAAAAATCAAGTGATCGACGCCCTCTTATTTTGTCTTTATTGATGCTGATGCCGCCTGCCGCCGCAAGGCCGCAAAAAATATTCGTCTATAGACAACTCTCTATCTGCTTTCCTTCAGGCAAAACCCTTGTGCAGGCGATAGCCAGCGCTCCGGGGCCCGTGTGACAGGCTATGCTTAAGGAAAGAGGATCGGCATGGATGGCCTTTATAGGGTAGCCGTCAAAAGCTTCGGAGATTTCCCTGACAAACTGCGCCGCCGCCTCATCGTTATCCGTATGAGCCACCTCGAGCCATATCTGGGTCTTGAAACTGTCCTTGCAGTTAAATCTGTGCTCTATATCATTTTTAATGGCATTTATCATTATATTCTTCGCCTGCTTTACTCCGCGGCATTTAGAAAAGGCATCCAGCTTTTCTCCCTGGATCTGTAAAATGGGCTTGAGATTAAGAAGCTCGGCAAAGGCTGCGGCAGCGGGGGTTATACGTCCGCCCTTCTTAAGGAATTTCAGGGTGTTCAGCATGATATAGATGCTGGAATCAAATTTCGTCTCCTCCAGCCTTGCCCTTATCTGGGCGGCGGTAAAGCCGTTTTCGGCCATTTCCATGCCGTCTAAAAGGGACTGCCGCAGGGTCACGGAAATTCGCTGATTGTCTACCACCTGTACCCTGCCGTCAAAATCCTCTGCAAAGGTACGGGCATTGGCGCAGGTACTGGACAGCCCGCTGGACATGGGGATATGGACCACTTCGTCATAATCCTTAAGCAGCTTTTTCCAGGTGTCTATAACTTCCGCGGGAGAAGGCTGGGATGTATGAATATCCGCATCATTGGACAGCATATCAAAAAATTCCCTCTGAGTCAGATTTATGTCCTCGAGATAATCCTTGCCGTCAATGGTAAAGGGCATGGGTAAGACAGTTATACCCAGTTCCTTTCCCTGTGCCTGTGTTATTCCGCTGTTACTGTCAGTTAAAAATGCAATTTTTCCCATGTCCTTACCTTATCATAAAGGATGTAGTAAACAAAGCCGCGTCAGGTGGTTATGAGGAATTGGATGATGTCGGGGTTAATAGTACCGGATCACTGTTTTGATACAACGAATTGCTCCGTTGCTTTCAGCAACTCAAAATAAAAAATTGACTATAAATGAAATCCATGAGAGAATACTGAACGGTGGTTCCATAGATGAAAAAAATAAATTCGGATATAAAGAACGGGGAATTTGAAAGAGTATATCTGCTTACAGGCAGCGAGCAATATCTAAGGTCTTATTATAAGAAGAAACTGGTGGAGGCCGCCTGTAAGGATGCCGACAAAATGAACATCTCCGAATTTGACGGAAAGGGCATAAGCGTCCGGGAGATAATAGACCTGGCGGATACGGTTCCCTTTTTTGCCCGGTACAGAACCATAACCATTACCGGAAGCGGTTTTTTTAAGGGGTCAGCGGATGATGAGCTGGTGGAATATATGTCGGAGATCCCTCCGGATACCATCATCATCTTTGATGAAGATAAAACGGATGCGCGTTCGAGGCTGTATAAGGCCGTAGCCAAAAACGGATACTGCGCAAAACTCGATACCCCCGACAGTACCCAGTTATACAAATGGATAGCGGGAATTCTAGCCGCACACGGAAAGAAGATCAGGCGTAATACGCTGGAATTTCTTATAGAGCGTGTGGGAACCGATATGGCGGCCATAAAAAACGAGCTGGATAAGCTGGTGGATTATTCGGGAGACCGGGAGGAGATCACCTCGCAGGATATTTCCGATATATGCAGCCTGCATCTGGAAAGTGCGGTCTACGCCATGATCGATGCCATAACAGACAAGGACAGGGACAGGGCCATGAGGCTCTACGACGGCTTCCTTAAGAATAAGGAGTCGCCTTATACAATATTGAAGCTCCTGTCCAGACAATTTTCACTTCTTTATCAGACTAAACAGTTGTCTGTGCATACCCACGACGCCAATGCCATCGGTAAGGTCATCGGACTCTACCCGAGCATTACACGAAACTATATTGCCCGTTCCGACAGAATGAGTCTGGATTACTGGAGAGCGGCGGTGGAAAGTTGCGTCGAAACGGCTTATAATATTCAGACGGGAAAAATATCCCAGGAACTGGGAGTAGAGCTTATAATAATAAGGAGCTGTTTATAAATAAGAATTTATTATGTGACAGCTCCGAATAACGATCATGGGAGGCAAGCATGGGAATCGAAGAGCAGACAGGTGAAGGAGAAGTGAATGCGGGTTTGATGGAGTTTCTGGACGCGGAGACCTTTGACGAAAGGCTGGAGGTTTTGAGAAAGCTGAGAAATTCTATCGATGACAGGACGATAGACGCCATAGCCGTCGCCATAGATACGCAGATTCCCGACGGAAGCGTTGACGACAGGTATGATAAGCTCATGGAGCACATGAAGATGAAGAAGAAATACGAGTATCCCGGAAGACGGTGAGGCATTTATATAAAAGAGGAGGAAAAAATGTATTCAGCAGAGGAGTTGAGAAAAGTTGACAGTGAAATTGCAGATGCCATTGAGGCCGAGCAGAAGAGGCAGAATGACCACGTTGAGCTGATAGCCTCGGAAAACTGGACCAGCAAGGCTGTAATGGCGGCCATGGGAAGCGTTCTTACGAATAAATATGCGGAAGGCTATCCTGCTCACAGATATTATGGCGGCTGTGAATGTGTTGACGTTGTGGAGGAGCTGGCCAGAGAGAGGGCAAAGAAGCTCTTCGGCTGCGAATATGCCAACGTTCAGCCCCATTCCGGAGCCCAGGCAAACATGGCTGTATTTTTTGCCATGCTTAAGCCCGGAGATACCTTTATGGGAATGAACCTGGATCACGGCGGACATCTGTCCCACGGTTCACCGGTGAATTTTTCCGGTTCCTATTTTAACTGCGTGCCTTACGGAGTTAACGGCGACGGATATATAGATTACGACGAGGTGCTCAAAATCGCGAAGGAATGTAAGCCTAAGATGATAGTTGCGGGAGCCAGCGCCTATGCCAGGACTATAGATTTTAAGAAATTCAGGGAGATAGCCGATGAGGTCGGAGCTTATCTGATGGTGGATATGGCCCATATCGCCGGTCTTGTGGCCGGTGGAATGCATCCTACGCCCATAGGGATAGCCGACGTGGTTACCACCACTACCCACAAGACCTTAAGAGGCCCCAGAGGCGGACTCATCCTTTCAAGCCAGGAGGCCGCTGATAAATTCAAATTCAATAAGGCAGTGTTCCCCGGTATCCAGGGCGGCCCTCTTATGCACGTTATCGCCGGAAAAGCTGTCTGCTTCAAGGAGGCGCTGGAGCCTTCCTTTAAGGAATATGCAAAAAATATAGTAGACAACGCCCGGGTGCTTTCCAAGGGTCTTATGGACAGAGGTCTTTCCATAGTATCCAACGGAACGGACAACCATCTTATGCTGTTGAACCTCGTACCCCAGAATCTTACGGGCAAAGAGGTGGAGAAGCTTCTGGACGAAGCGCATATTACCGCAAATAAAAATACCATTCCCAACGATCCCCAGAAGCCTTTTGTTACAAGCGGCATAAGGCTCGGAACCCCTGCGGTCACCACAAGGGGCTTTAATGGGCAGGATATGGAAGAAGTTGCCGAAGCTATATCAAAGGTAGTATTGGAGGGTCAGGCAGGTGTCGAGAAGGCACGCGGCATAATAAAGGGTCTGACGGATAAATATCCTCTGCAGTAAATGGTATTCAGTTCACTAGTATTTATTTTTCGGTTTCTGCCGGTATTTTTTATATTATATTATCTGGTTCCCTTCGGGTATAAAAATCTGGTCCTCTTCCTGGGGAGTTTGTTTTTTTATGCCTACGGGGAACCTAAATTTCTTATACTTATCATCGCTTCCATAATCGTAAACTTTTTTTGCGCCGAGATCATTTTCGGCGCCGAAGAGGGGAGCGTTAAGCGAAAGCTCTTTTTGATACTGGCCCTTGTCTACGATATAGGCTCTCTTCTTGTATTCAAATATACGGACTTTATCCTGGAAAATATAAATCACCTCACGGGAGCGGAGATTCCCCTGCCGGGGCTCACCCTTCCGCTGGGTATCAGCTTTTATACCTTCCAGATCATGTCCTACGTCATAGACGTATACAGGAAGAAATGCGGCTCCGCCCATAATCTCATAAATCTCGGAACCTATCTTGTAATGTTCCCCCAGCTTATTGCCGGACCCATAGTTGTATACAGCGAGGTGTCCCAGCGGCTTAAAAAGCGGCGGATAGGCCCCCATGACGTGGAAGAGGGCCTGAAAAAATTCACCCTCGGCCTTGGAATGAAGGTTATAATTGCCAACAACATAGGCGGGATCTGGAATACCTGCCTGGAGGAGGGCTTTGAAAACCTCTCGACTCCTATGGCCTGGCTTGGTATAGCTTCGTTTTCGCTGCAGCTTTACTATGACTTCGGTGGCTACTCCATGATGGCCATAGGTCTGGGGCAGATGCTTGGCTTTAAGTTTCCGAAGAATTTCGATTTTCCCTATATAGCCCGCAGCGTGACGGATTTCTGGCGTCGCTGGCATATGACCCTTACCGCCTGGTTCAGGGAATATATCTACATCCCGATGGGCGGGAATCGGAAGGGCGTTGTGCGCACAATCCTGAACATGCTCGTGGTCTGGCTCATAACAGGGTTATGGCACGGCGCGGCGTGGAATTTTGTGGTGTGGGGGCTCTATTATTTTGTACTGCTGGTGCTGGAGCGGTTTTTGCTCAAAAAATTTTTGGACAAGATCCCGGTCCTGCCCCATATTACTACGCTGATAATAGTCATGTGCGGCTGGGTCCTGTTCCAGTCCCCCTCCCTTGGAGAGGCGCTGGTGTTCATAAGCCGGATGTTTACGCTTAATCCCGGCTATGATTTTGTGGATCCCCTTAAGCAGAGCGGTATGTTTTTTATACCGGCGATCCTCTGCGCGACTCCGCTTTTTTCGGGTATTTATCAGAAATGCAAAAAGAAGTGGTACGGTATCGCCGTGCTCTTTGTGATTTTCTGGGGCTCGGTAGTGCTGCTCGTGGATTCGGTATTTAATCCCTTCCTGTACTTCAGGTTTTAAGGGACGACCGTCCATTATTTATAAAGAACTTGGTTGTCAGAAATGGTTAAAAAGCTGAAAGAATTACCGCAAAAAATCAAAAAATGTCCCTATGTCCTGCTGGTCATAATAACCTCAATGGTGATCGGCATATACGGGGTCCTCATTAATTTTGGCGTAATTAAGCCCAAAAACGCCTTCGATACCCCGGCCCTTACGGACATCGCGGTTGCAAGCGCTGTTCACAATATCAAGGCCTATTTCTCTCCGGATATGGACTATGAACCGGTAAAGTTCGTGCCTCCCACCGGGGACGGTACGGCTGCGGTCTCCCAAAACGGCGGGGCCGAAGAGGCTAAAGCGCCCGAGGCTGCGCTGTCGGAGGCTTCAGCGGAAGCTGCGGCAAAGAAGGCGCCGGAAAAAGAGGACGAGGAAAAGTCCGACGAAGAGAAGACTGAGGAAGACAAAGAAGAGGGAGAAGAGGACTCTGAGGAAGAGGACGAAGAGAATAAAGAGGAGGACGACGGGTCGTTTAGCCCCTACGGGGACTTTGTGTCCGTAGAGGACGACTATTTTGACGAAAGAACGGCATTTATAGGAGATTCCAGAACAAAGGGCTTTGTGCTGTATTCGGGTCTGGACAGGATAGCTTCCTTTGCGGAGAGCGGTTATGCCATTCACAGCGTGTTTAAGAAGCAGATAGTTAAGACTCCCGTGGGCAATTTTACCCTCGATCAGATGATGGCCGCAGAGCCGGACAGGTTCGATAAGATATATCTTAAATTCGGCTTAAATGAGCTGGGCTGGGGAAATGAAGAGATCTTTGCACAGAACTACTACGCCCTTATAGATATGCTTAAATACTATCAGCCCAATGCGGTGATCTATGTTCAGGCTATATTCCCGGTGACAAAGTCCAAAGCGGCGAGCTCTAAGATCTACGATAATGACCGCATAGCAGTAAGGAATGAAACCCTTAAGCAGATCGCCGAGAACGAGCACGTGGCCTTTCTCAATCTAAATCCTGTTTATGCCGATGAGGAGGGGTATCTGCCGGAGGATTACGCTCCCGACGGGATACATCTAAAGGCGCAGTATATAGAATTGTGGAAGGACTACTTAAAGCAGCATGCGATAGTCAAAGAGGAGTGGAAGGAAAGAGAAGAGGCGGAGCCGGCTGAGACAGACGAGACGGCCGCCGGAACGGCTGAACCTGCCGAGACGACCGGGATACCCGAGGCTCCCGAAGGGGAAGCTCCCGCCGAAGAAAATCCCGACGAGTCCACGGACGTCGAAGGGTACGATGAATAAATTTGTGAACAGTTCCTTATCTGCTGATAAATTCCTTAAGCTTCTCAGCGTCCTTCAGGCCCTTACGGTAGAGCACCTCCAGTTTTGATTTATCCTTCGTAAGAGTGCTTAAGCCCTTGATGCTGTCGGGAGCCAGGATAAGCACCCGGCCGCGCTTTTCCTCCATAAGAGCCAGATCCAGGCTCTGGTTATATACCCTGCTGCGGTTTTGCAGGGCCTCGGCGGCCTTCGGGTATTTTCCACGGATGAGAAGGGCTGCATTCATATCCTTAGAGGGGGAGCGATAGTAGGTTTTAGGACGGGTGAGAATGATCACTACCTTGTCGCAGCCGTCTGCAAGAGCCTTCTTTATCGGTATCGGATCGCTTAAGCCCCCGTCATAATAAAGCCTGCCGTTAAAAGGGTAGGGCCTGTTTACGACCGGAACGCAGGAGGAGCATTTTACGGGAGCAAAGTCGTCGTATTTATAATCCTCCCTTTCAAAATATTTGACCTCGCCGGTCAGTGCATCCGTGGCGACTGTATAAAATTTCTTATCGAAGGAGGAGAAGGTAGCGTAATCCATGGGATCTTCTCCGTCATGTACGCAAAGGGTACCGTAGACGTAGTCTAAATCGAGATATGAGCCGGTCCTTATAAAATTGCGGAAGCTCATGTATTCCTTCCTGAAGGCGTAGATCGTGTATGAGCGGTAGTTACGCTTTGGCTGGCGGGATATAAAGGAGCACAGATTCGCGCTTCCGGCGGAAACTCCGCAGCAATAGTCAAATTCTATCCCGTTTTCCAGACAGTAATCAAAGATCCCGGCTCCGTATATTCCTCTTAAGCCGCCTCCGACATCGATAATTCCAAGCATTTCAAAAACCCCTTTTAGAAAATCTGCCAATATATTATAATGATAGCTGTTGAAAATGTCCAACAGAGTTTAGAATTTAAACACTAAACAAAACGTAAATGATACGGGAGGGAAATATGGTATTTATTCTGGTATTGCTTCTGATAGTGGTGGTTTTCCTGATAAGCTGCATAAGGATAGTTCCCCAGGCCTCGGCCTACGTCATTGAAAGACTCGGAATCTATCATGCAACCTGGGTGGCGGGACTCCATCTTAAGGTGCCGATAATAGACCGCGTTGCTAGAAAGGTGCTCTTAAAGGAGCAGGTGGCGGACTTTGCGCCCCAGCCGGTTATCACCAAGGATAATGTTACGATGATGATAGATTCGATTATTTATTTCAGGGTCGTAAACCCGCAGCTTTACGCCTACGGAGTTGAGAATCCCATAATGGCCATGGAGAACCTGACCGCCACGACTTTAAGGAACATCATCGGTGATATGGAGCTGGATGCGACGCTGACCTCGAGAGAGAGGATCAACGCCTCCATGCTGCAGACCATAGACGAGGCCACCGACCCCTGGGGCATAAAGGTGACCAGAGTGGAGCTTAAGAACATCATGCCTCCGGCAGCCATAAAGGACGCCATGGAAAAGCAGATGAAGGCTGAGCGTGAGAAGAGGGCGGCCATCCTTACCGCAGAGGGCGAAAAGCAGTCCATGATCCTTGAGGCGGAAGGTAAGAAGGAATCCGCCGTACTTAATGCGGAGGCCGCAAAGCAGGCGACCATCCTTGCCGCTGAGGCCGAGAAGGAGAAGGAGATAAGGGAGGCCGAAGGTAAGGCTCAGGCTATCAGGGAGATACAAAAAGCTACTGCCGACGGAATACAGATGATAAAGGAAGCCGGAGCGGACGAGGCAGTTATAAAATTAAAGAGCCTCGAGGCCTTTTCCAGGGCTGCCGACGGACAGGCCACCAAGATCATCATTCCTTCTGAAATACAGGGTCTTGCGGGAATGGTGGAGGCTGTCAGGGAGATCAAATAAATGCGCTCTGACGGGGTTATCTTTGATATAGACGGGACAATTTGGGATTCGACCGGCATTGTGGCCGGAGCCTGGAACGAAGCGGTAAGGAGTACCGGCTGCAGTGACAGGGTGGTGAAGGCCGAAGAGCTTAAGAGCCTCTTCGGAAGGAAGATGGAAGAGATAATGCTGGCGCTCTTTCCGGATTTGCCGGAGGAAGAGCGCACGCATCTCCTTAAGCTTTGCAGTAAGAGGGAGCAGGAATACTTAAGAGACGATCCCTGCGACAGCATAGCTTTTCCCGGGATAAGACGGACCATGGCGGAGCTTAGCGGGAGGCTTCCCGTATTCATCGTAAGCAACTGCCAGAAGGGATATATAGAGCTGGTCTGTGAAAAGCTTTCCCTGAAGGAATTTATAAAAGACAGCGAGTGCTACGGAAATACCGGTAAGGGAAAGGCGGAGAATCTGGCGCTGCTTTGCGAAAGGAACGCCCTTAAGGCCCCTGTTTACGTGGGGGATACCGAGGGCGACAGGCTTGCCTGCCGGGAGGCGGGAGTGCCCTTTATCTTTGCTTCCTACGGCTTTGGGGAGCCCTTAAATTATGACGCAAAAATAAGCAGCCCCGAAGAGCTGCTTACAATTATTGAATAAAGAGATCCGGCCTCGGGATCCGGGCTCAACCCTTATCGTTTCCGAGGCGTTTCTCGATAAAATCTTCCATTTCCTCGGCGCCTATTCCCAGAGCATAGCCCAGCTCGCTGTGAAGGGCTCTGACAGCGGTCTTATAATATGATTCGTCAATGGCGGTAGCGGTATGTCCCTTTTCCCGCCGCTCCATATTCCTTGTATAGGTGGTCTTTATGAGCTTGAAAAGCTCCACGCAGTCATTTTTGATTATGGCTGTGTTATAGTCCTTTTCACGGGTCTTCTCATTTTCGATGGGAAGGGCTTCTATGCTGGGAAGCTCGTCGATTATCTCGAGAGCCTCCTTTTCTGTCAGAGGCGCACGCAGCTTATCTTCCCCGGTTCCCACGGGGACATATATGCGGCTCTTGGGATTGGTCGAGGGTACAAGGATATAGTAATCCCTCTCATTTCCCTCGCCGATAAGATCCATACAGCTTATTTCGGTTATTTCGCAAAGGCCGTCACGGCCGTGTACAACAAAATCTCCGCTTTTATACATAAAGCCTCCGAAAGGTTAGACATGCACATCAGAATATGAGTTATATATGTTATTATAATAGCAGAAATTCAAGGTTTTTGTAAGGGGAAAAATGTAAAATTATGGACGAAAAAAACCTTCCTGAAGAATATTTAAACCGCATGAAGAGGATGCTGGGAGAGGAATTTGAAGCCTTTCTTGATTCCTGCTCCAAAGAGAGTGTGCGCTCTTTAAGATGCAATACACTGAAAAAGGGAGAGAATATAAAAAATTTTTTTGAACTGACCCCCGTTTCCTGGAGCCCCTGTTCGTATTACTACAGGGAAGAGCAGCACCCCGGCCGTCATCCGCTGCATGAAGCGGGAGCCTATTATATCCAGGAGGCCTCCGCCATGCTCCCGGTACAAAATCTCGGGCTCGCTCCGGGATTAAAGGTGCTGGATTTATGCGCCGCGCCGGGAGGCAAGAGCACCCAGATAGCCTCAGCTATGGCAGGGCAGGGGCTTTTGGTGTCAAATGAGATCATCCCTAAGAGGGCAAAGATCTTAAGCGGCAATATTGAGAGAATGGGCGTTAAAAATGCACTTGTCACCAACGAATCCCCTGAGAGGCTTGCGGGCTTCTTCCCGGGCTTCTTTGACAGGGTACTGGTGGATGCGCCCTGTTCAGGAGAAGGAATGTTCAGGAGGAATCCCGAGGCCATAGACGAATGGAGCGGGGAGAATGTGACAAGGAATGCTGAAAGGCAGCTCGATATATTAGATAACGCCGATATAATGCTCTCCGACGGGGGCAGGCTGGTGTATTCGACCTGTACCTTTTCTCCCGAAGAGGATGAGGAGGTCGTAAGCCGTTTCCTGAACGCCCATCCCTGGTATGAGGTAGTAAACACCGGGGTACATGACGGTTTATGCCATGGAAGGAGCGAATGGACGTCCCTTAAAGATGAGAGAGTAAACAGGACATTGAGACTCTTTCCCCATAGAGCGAGGGGGGAGGGGCATTTTGCGGCAGTTCTGGAAAAGGCGGGAAAGGAGAAGGCCGGAGAGGCACTTAAGAACGGCCGGCTCCGCGGGAGCTCCGGACTCAATCGCGGAAAAATTCCCGATGGGATAAAAAAAGAATTTGATTCTTTTCTTAAGGATGTGTCCGGGGTTCAGGGCGGCTTTGAAGGGCTGCTCCTTTTTGGAGATACCTTATGCGCGGTTCCCGGGGAAATGCCGGAGTTTAACTCCCTTAAGGTTGAACGGGTGGGTCTTGAACTGGGGAAGCTCAAAGCCGGCAGGTTTATCCCGGCCCATGCCTGGGCCATGGCGGCAGATCCCGGGAAAATCCGGAGCTTCGAGGTTAAGGATATGAACGACGCCCTGGCCTATCTCAGGGGAGAAACCCTTAGGGCAGATGCTCCCCGGGGGTATCTGGCGGTAACCTTTGCGGGTTATACCATGGGCTGGGGAAAGTCAGACGGACGGATGATAAAAAATCACTATCCCAAGGGCTTGAGAAAAAATATTGTCGATATAACGGGCGAAATAGGATAATATTCACAGAATATTCATATTTTTTTATATATAATGTGAAATGATTATACGCTTATAAACATAATTTATAATAAAAGGGAAGAGCATCGGAAATCGTTTTTCATGCTGCGAAGCAGGCGGCAGAAAGGATAGGAATGAAAAACAGAAAAAACAAAGGACCTTTAAAAATATGGCTGTCGGTACTGTTGGCCTTCATACTGACGTTTGGACAGGTTAATGCTATAGCATTTGCGCTCCCGGAAAATTCTCTTTCGGAGAACGCCACCCTTTCCGCAAATGAGAGCGAGACGCTGATAACGGCGGCAAGTACCGTTGAAGAAGGAAGCACCGGCACAGAAGTCTCGGGCAACCTGGCGGAGACCTCCGGGGAGGAAAGCCGGGACAGCGCTCAGAAAGAGGCCCTGTCGGATAACGCTTCAGATAACGCGGTAAGCGATAATTCTTCCTCTAAAGCAAATACCTCTGCCGGCGACAGCGAAGGAACGGCGGATAATACGTCCGATGATACAGGAGATAATGCAGCAGCGGAAAACACTGTGTCGGAGAACGCCGACCCGGAAGAAAAAGAGCAGCAGGACACCGAAGCAGAAAGCGAGGTTTCCGGGAACGCCGTATCGGAAAATACTATATCGGGGAATTCTCTGGAAGAGCTTTCAAGGGAGCAGAAGGAGACGGCCGAGGTCCTTAAAGAAGAGCTTGAGAAGCTTGAAAATATGGAAGAGGGCAAGGATTATGTGGCCAACGAAGCCT
>CAMNBW010000021.1 GCA_946533525.1 uncultured Lachnospiraceae bacterium | reverse complement strand
ATTTAATACCCGTCTATAAGCTCGAGCAAAGCGTTGGTCTTGCCGTAGGTAACATCTATATTGTCCCCCTTCATGACGCATGAGATATACTGCTTTCCCGAAGCCGAACGGCTTAGAAGCACAAGACAGGCTCCCGCGGCCAGGGTAGTTCCCGTCTTTCCTCCCACCACCGTTACATTCGTAGGCGCATTTACCTGCCCCTTAAGGTACCTGTTCGTGGTCTCGCATTTAAAATCCTTGGGATTGCCGTCAGCGTCCTTATAGCTGGTGGAGTAGTCCATCATACTGATTATCTGCTTAAATTCCTCATTCTTTATCGCCTCATTGAACATCAGATACATATCATAGGCGCAGGTATAATGATTTTCGTCATGAAGCCCGTTGGGATTTGTAAAATGGGTATTCGTAGCCCCGAGCTCCAAGGCCTTCTTATTCATCTTCTCGCAAAAGCCCTCAAGGGAGCCTTCGAGCCCCACCGCTATAAGATTCGCCACATCATTGGCCGAATACAAAAGCAATATATGGAGAGCCTGATCGAGGGTCATTGTGTCCCCGGGATTTAAGTCGATCTTTTGCGCCCCCTCCTCGGTCACTACACAGGCGTCCGTAAAGGTAAGTATCCTGTCCGGATCCCCTTCCTCCATAGCCACCATGGCCGTCATTACCTTCGTCATGCTGGCGGGATAAAGGGTCGCAAAGGCGTTTCTCGAATACACCGTTTCGGCATCGTTTACCGAAAACAGCACCGCCGAAGCATAGGAATCCGCTCCCGAGTCGATCTCTTCGCCTGTCAGCGCATCAGAATCCACCACTGCAAGGTCGCTGGCAAAAGCCGGAGCCACAGCAGTGGAATTATGATTTTCGAAGCGAAAGGCATTCTTGGGATTATTGACGTCGAAAGCATAGGAAAACTGCTTCCCCGCACATCCCGTCTGCGTAAGCAGTAGGCTTAGCGCCACTGCCGCCGCAGCAAATTTTTTCAGACCAAACAACAGTTTATGATTTATAGAGTTCACGCCACTCCAGATCTCCTCTGTCCAGCGACTTGATCAAAAGCTCAGCCGTGGCAAGATTGGTGGAAAGCGGGATGTTGTGGATGTCGCAGAGCCTTGCCACATTCATTATCTCCGGTTCTTCCTTGTCCGGCTTGTTGGGATCCCTTAAATAGATGACGAGGTCGATCTCATTACTGTTTATCTGTGCCGCAAGCTGCTGTACCCCTCCCAGCTCGCCTACCAGAAACTTATGAACATTCAGATTTGTGACCTCTTCGATGAGCCTGCCCGTGCTGCCTGTTGCAAAGAGCTCGTGGCGGCTTAAGATACCCCTGTAGGCTATGCAGAAATTCTGCATAAGCTTTTTCTTGGCGTCATTCGCCATAAGTCCGATATTCATTTTGAAATACCTCCTGATTAATGAGATTTTATCTCCGGTAATATCTGACCTGCAGCTCATGGCTACTCCGTTACTTCAGTCAGATATTTGCCTTACTGCTCGCCCCTTTCTCTCCTCCCAAGGAGCCCTACATTTAAAACAACTCCCAGTTCCATGAAAATACCGATAAGGGAGGTCATCCCATAGCTGATAAAAGGCAGCGGGATGCCTGTATTCGGCATAAGCCCGGTGGTAACGGCTATATTAAAGAAGGTCTGGAAGCCGATGTGGGCTGCCACACCGGCACAAACAAGCTTCCCTGCAAGATCCCTTGCCCTTTCTCCGATCCTCATTATCTCGATGATGAGAAAGAACACCAGAAGGATTATAGCCATACACCCGATGAAGCCCAGCTCTTCGCCTACTATGGCAAAGATAAAGTCCGTCTGCGGCTCTGCGATAAAATTGCCGTTTTTGACCGAACCGACTTCATTATTTTTGTACCCTTTGCCCGTCAGCATCCCCGAACCTATGGCTATCTCAGAATTCTGCTGCTGATACCCCTCTGCGCTGGAATATTTATCCGGCTCCAGCCAGGCAAGAATTCTGTTTTGCTGATAGTCCTTGATGATCTCCTGGTCCGGCTGCAGGATTATCATTATCCCCGCGACCACCAGCGGCACGGCCACCGCAATGACTCCGATCACAAGCTTCCAGCTTATACCCCCTATGAACATCATGGAAGCAAAGATCATGAGTATTACTATGGACGTGGAAAGATCGGGCTGGTCATATACCAAATACCAGACAGGCAAAACTAACGCAACAAGATAGATAATTACCCCCAGTTTATTTATCTTATCGCTATATTTCATAATAAGCTTTGCAAAAAATAAAATCAACAAAAATTTAACAAATTCCGAAGGTTGGAACTGAATTCCGGCGATTATGACCCACCGCTTCGCATTATTAATGGACCGCCCGAAGAGACGCACCGCCACCAGCAGCACTATCATCAGGGCATAGTACACCCATTGCAGATTTAAAAGATAGGCATAGTCCACGAAGGACAGGACCATCATAAACACGACCCCCGCTATGAGTCCGTACATCTGGCGGCTCTGAACCGAGGCACGGGCCGAGCCGATGATAAAGATCCCGTAGATCGCAAGAGCCAGCGCAAATACCACGAGAAAAAAGTCGAAATATTTTATATGGTATTTTTTCGGCATATATTTCCTTTCTGCCGCCTTTGCAGCATAAATGCAGTGTTGCTTTAGTCGCTTATAGCCTGTGAGTCCGGAAGTACCGCCTTCCTCGTTATGATCTTGTCTTCCTCTTCAAGGCCGAAATAATATTTGTAAACATCCCTGGTAACCTCGGCGGCGTTGGACGAGGTATAGCCATAGGCTATACGGGTGGCAACGGCTATCTCCGGGTCGTTAAAGGGCGCATAGCCGATAAAGAGCGCGTGGTTCGGCCTGTTTGTAACCTGCTGCGCGGTTCCGGTCTTTCCCGCCGTCACAAGGGGAAAGTCCTCGAAGGCGTCGTAGTGCGCCACAGCCTCCATCATGCCGTTATGCACTGCGTTCCAGGTCGAGGAGCTTATGTTCATATTGTTTCGAACCGTGGGGGAATAATCCTCCAAAACCCTGTTGTCCGAATCCACGAGCTTGTCAAGGAGGCTCAAATTATAGCAGACGCCCGCGTTGGCAACGGCGTTTACGTATCTTGCCAGCTGCACCGTAGTATAGGCGTGATTGGCCTGCCCGATGGCGGAACGCACCGGGTCCTGATCGGAGACCTGGGGCTCCGACTCGGTGATCTCTATTCCCGATTTATCGGAAAGCCCGTAGAGATCGGCATACTTTGCGAGCCTCCTTACTCCAATATCCGAATTAAAGACCCCGTTTTGCATCGAAAGCCTGTAGCCCATTTCGTAAAAGAAGAAGTTGCAGGAATTCTGTATCGCCCCCACCACGTCGAGGCTGCCGTGATTTCCGGGATATATCCAGCATTTAGGCGGAGGGTCCACCTGCTCGAAGATTCCTTCACACTCTATATGCTCACCGGTTGTAAGTATCCCTTCCTCGAGCGAGGCCGTGGAGGTCAGGGGCTTAAAGGTGGAACCGGGAGCGGTCTTTTGCTGGGTGGAATAGTCATATAGCGGCAGGGACTGATCCTTCGTAAGGGAGTTATAGTATGCCGCGTCTATGGTATTTGCAAGCCGGTTATTATCATAGCTGGGGTATGAAACACAGGCCAATACCTCCCCGGTCCTAACGTCCGTCACGACGCAGGAGCCGGAGCAGGGATCCAAAGCCAGGTCTGCAGGAGTTATATCCAGGTTTTTCAGCCGGTTAAGCATAAAGTCATAGGCGGTTATCTGACCGGAATCCAGCTCCCCGAGCTCGTTATTCTTGTCAATGAGCCTCTCCTGCTCGTAGATTATATGGCAGATCTGGAAGCCGGTTATGGAATCCCTTTTTATCATGTATTTATAGAGGATCTTCGCAAAGCCGGTATCGTTTTTGAGCTCAGCTTCTATATAATCCACCAGGGCCGCATAAATTTCCTCCGAATCCATGTACTTTTCCTCAGATCCTATCCGCGTAATGTCTATCCAGTTATTGGTTATGGCCAGATGCAGATAGGCCGACAGCGACAGCTCCCCGTTTCTCCACTTCTGGTACTGCGGATCTCCCATATCCACCTCGTCCGTAAGGAAGATCTGGGGCGAGGAATTTTGCAGCATGGATACGACATAGTATTCATAGTCCCTGAGCTCTTCATCCAGCTCGTTATAAACGGTCTTATTTTCAATAAGCTCGTCTCCCAAAAGGGCAATGGCCCTCTCGAGCTCCGCGCTGAAGGTCTCGTGTACCTGTTTTTCATAGGTTCCCGCCATTTCCGAAGCGATATGGGGAATATTTATAAAGCTGTTGTCAAAAAGGGCAAAATACACGTTGTCCATCGGGATTATGATGTTTGAGGCGCTGGCCTCTTCATCCGGATCATAATCCTTTATATCCTGGATTTTGGAGACAACGATTCCGGCTATCTTCTGCTCGAGGATGTGGTAGACCACGTTTTGGAGCTTGGAATCGATGGTCAGATAGAGGTTGCTCCCCGCTACGGGATTTACCCTGTCTCCTGTTTCGGTTACTCTTCCAAGGTTATCCACAAAGATGGTCTGCATCCCCTTCTTTCCCTGCAGCTTCCTCTCCTCCACCTGCTCTATACCCGACTTTCCGACCATGTCGTTCATCTCGTAATTGTAGGCGTCCGAAGCTTCCGCCCTGGAGGAATTGAGCTCGGACAGCTCTTCGACCGAGATCTTTCCGGTATAGCCTAAAATATGGGACATACTGGGATCGTCAATATATTCCCTTATGGTGTCCTCCTCTATATCTACGCCCTGGAGGCTGTTCTTATTCTCCATAACCTGGGCCACGGTCTCTTCCCCCACGTTATAGGCCACTGTCGTGGATATATATTTCTGGAAGCTGTTAAGGCTCATCTCATAGCGTATGGTAACGATCTTTAATATCTCCTGCTTCGTATAGCCCTCCTCAGGAAAGAAATCGTAGCCCCCATCTGCCTTCTCCTCGTATCTGCCTATCCCGAAGCGGTCTGAGGAGCACAGATATGCGATAATATCCTCCGCCGAAGAGGTCTGCTCACGGATTAGAAGGTCGTCCACATTGGTCCTGCCGAAAATATCGGCCAGAAACCTCATCTGCGCCCTTCCGTTTAGGGTAAACTGGTACTCTCCCATATCGTTTACGATTATGTCAAAATCGGAGCTAAGCTTGTCCCCGTTCCCCTCGATTATCTTTATGACTGAGTAGATCGTATTGTTGAGCTCCATATTCTTAGTCGCGGTGGAATCGTAATTATCCTGTATGGTCACGGAATAGGCCAGCTTATCAGAAGCAAGCACCACTCCGTTTCTGTCATATATGCTCCCCCGGGTGCTCTTTATGGTCTTCTCCCTTTTTATCCTAAGATTAAAATTGTTGAAATAGGATTCGCCGTCCACGATCTGCAGCACAAAAAGACGGTGGGCAAGCAAAAAGAAAAGGCCTGCCAACACGACCGTCAGCATAAAAAGTCTCGAGGTGATCAAGGCTATGAATTTATCCCGAAGATTACTCAGCATTTGTCATTCAAACCCGTGCCTTTCAAGGGAAGTCTCTATCTTTAAGAGGAGCCTGTAAAACAGGATGGTTATAAATATGGTGTAGACAGCCTCCGGAATGATTATATGCAGCACATAATAGCCGAAATCAAAGCGCGAACGCAGCAGGAAGGTCAGGACATAGACCACAAAGCAGTATATGAGGTCGCTGAAGGTAATAAGGAGGATGGGCAGACGCACATCGTCCGGGAAGAACATACGGTTGAACATCCCGTTAAAAAAGCCTATATAGGTATAGATAAGGGTATAGAGGCCGATGATCCCGTTTCCGAAGAGCACATCGACCATAAGTCCCGAAAAGAAGCCCACAAACATCCCCTCGGTGCGCCCCTTCATAAAGCCAAAGGCCGAAGTCAGTATTATCAGGAGATTTGGCGCTATGCCTCCAAGGGATATGAATTTAAACAGGGTGCACTGCAGCAAAAAGCAGACGAACACCAGCACGAATTCTATACTTTTTCTTATCAATCTGTTTTCCCCGCCTTAAGCTCCTTTATCACCAGTACGGTATTGATATGCTTAAAGTCAACTCCGGGAGTAAGTGTTCCCGATTTCGTAAGATTATTAGGATCCTTGTCAATTGAACTGATATAGCCGATATTTATTCCCGGAAGGAATTTATCGGAGATATTCGAAGTCACGATCTGGTCTCCCTTGACCACCTTATCATCTTCGTCCAGCAGATGCTCGAAGCGGATGTCCCCGTTGGCTATGAGCTTCAGATCCCCGTTTACCACTACCGAATCCTCGGTATTCAGCACCATGGCGGAGACGTTGCTGGAATCGTCGATTATGGAGCGGACCGACGCCCAGTTTGTACCCACCTCGGTTATTATCCCCACAAGGCCGCTTCCAGTTATGACATTCATATTCACCGCCAGGCCGTCTCGGCTGCCCTTGTCTATAACAAATACGGAAAACCAGTTTCCGGGATCCTTGCCTATCACCCTGGCTCCCACTGTCTCGTAGTCGGAAAGCTGATCCGAAAGGCCATAGAACTCCCTTAGCTCCTCCAGCTCGTAGCGGTCCCGGGTCAACTGGCTGTTTAACTGGCTCAGCTCATTCACCCTGTTTTGAAGGGCCTCATTCTTATCGAGAACCTCCTTCAGATTTTTAAAATCGTTCATCCGGGCCGTGAATTTGGAGCCTATACTGTCAAAGCCCCTTTCAAAGGGCACAACGGTATAGGCCGCTATTCCCGAAAGAGGCGCACTGACTGCATCGGTAAAGAATGTAAGAAGCATCATCGCTATGCAGAAAAATGTGATTATTGCCAGAATATATCGACTGGGTAATACGAATTTTTTACGCTTAAGCTTAACTCGTGCCATAGTAAACCAACGTTTCTTTACTGAACCGGAGCGGCATTTCAATGACTCCATTTAAATGCCTTGCCGGAAGTGTTACTTGGACATACCCTCTATACGATAAGCTACGGATCTGAAATTATCATCCTTGATGATGCGGGCGAGGCCGTTGACCACGCTGTTCATAGAATCTTCTGCCAGATTTATTTTAAGGTTTAATTCCGCTGCTATACGCATATCCAGATTCTTGGTATGAGCCGAACCGCCGGTAAGGAATATACCGTGACGATATATGTCCGCGGCCAGCTCCGGGGGTGTACGTTCCAAAATAACTTTAATATTGTCTATAATGGTGTCTACGTTTTCATTGAGGGACTGATCGACAAGATCCGTGGGTATCTTCCTCTCCACCGGAAGTCCCGTAACTATATCTCTTCCGTAGACCACCGCGTCCATATTTTTATCCACCAGCTCGGACAGGCTTATCTTCACCTTCTCCGCCGTCTTTTCTCCGATAACGAGGTTATATTCCCTCCTTATCACGTTCTTGATAACATCGTCAAAGTTCCTGCCGCCCACCTTTATGAGCTTGGACAGGACTATGCCTCCCAGGGAAAGTATGGAGATCTCGGTAGTTTCGAAGCCTATGTCCACTATCATGACTCCCTGGCTGGTCTTTACGTCTATATTCATGCCGAGACCGTCGGCTATGGCCTTCTCCACGATCCATATGCCCTTGGCCTTGATATTGGCGTCCTTAATAAGGTCGTAGAAGGCACGCTTCTCAACCTCGGTCACGTCCGTTGGAACGGATATGAAATAATCAGCTCCGTTATTCTTATTCTTGGTAAGATCGTTGATGAAATGCTTTAACACAAGCTCCATATTCTTGATATGGGCTATTACCCCGTAGGATAAGGGGTAGCTTATCTTTATATTGCCCGGCGCCTTCTCGAACATCTCGAAGGCCGCGTCCCCGTAGGCAAAAAGCTGTGTCTTATTCATGATCGCGACCATGTTCTTTTCGCTCATGACCGTAGAATCAGTGTTGTTGAATATCTTGATATTTCCGGTACCCAGATCTATACCGAATATGCTGTTAGGCATTAGTTCCTCCCGTTAGCGCCTCAGTAAAATTCGGCAAGCCGCCTTTCCCTGATGCTTATATATATTCCGTCTCCGATGACGATGGAGTCGGCCAGTCTTATGTCCATAAGGACACCGGCCTTGATTATCTTCTGTGTAATGAGAATGTCCTCTTTAGAGGGTGTGGGATCGCCGCTTGGATGGTTGTGGACCATTACGAGCTTTACCGCTTCGAATTTCAGTGCATTCAGAAAAATATCCCGAACCGACACCATGGATGCGTTCACGGTCCCCCTGGACAGGACAAAGTCCTTTATCAGAGCGCAGCTGTTGTCCAGACACATTATCCTGACCTCTTCACCCGGAAGCCTTCGCATATCCTCCATGTAATAGAGGGCTATGCTGGAGGGCTTTGTAAATTTCTCGTCAGGGCTCCTGCGGCTTCTCCACAGCCGCTTGGCAAATTCGTTCAAAGCCTTAAGCTGTATCGCCTTGACACTGCCTATACCCTTAAGCTTTTTAAGCTCCTCGATGCTCCTTCGCTCAAGGGCGGCGATACCGTCCCTTCCGCCGCACTGCTTAAGCACCTCCCGGGAGAGCTCCACCGAATTAAGGCTCTTAGTCCCGCAGCGGATTATCACTGCCAGAAGCTCCGCGTCCGAAAGGGTCTCCACCCCGTATTTTAAGCTCTTTTCATAGGGGCGCTCCGAAACCGGCATTTCCTTTACTTTTCTGTTCATTACGGCTCCTTCCCTATCTCCCACATCTACCTGGAAAGCAGCCTCGTAAAAAAATAAAACGGTCTATATATATTAGCAAAAAGTATTTTGTTTTTCAATATTTTCTAGTTGAGCGCATCATAATTCTATGAAGGGCTCTGCTGCATCTTAGAAGATCAGATGCAGTCAGAGCCCTTTATTATTTCCCTTTAATCGTAACGTATTTCACCTTATATTACCAATCCAGATAGTCATCCTCGTCCTCTCCGGTTCGCCGGAGGCTTGCCTCTCCGGTGCTGGAGGAATACATGGTCAGGTGATCCTTATCTCTGTAATAAAAGCTGATCTCTTCGTCCAGAACGGTACTGTAGCTGTCACTGCCATCGACGGGGAGAAGCCTGAGACTTTTACTTTTAGGATCGAATTTGAAGTCCGAGCTGTCTATCTTCACACTGGAACTGCTATAGTCCGGCTGAATTACCTTGATCCAGATCTCCTGTCTGTAGCCATCCGCATCGATTCTGACTATCGTATCCTTACCGCCCACCGTTGTCCTCCAGTCGCCGGCAAAATCATGTATCGTCAGGCCCTCCGCCCCTATGACCACATTATAGCTCCCGTCCTTTTCAGGCTCCGGCAGCTCGAAGTGCAGAGCAATATCACTTATCTTTTCGGAAGGATCATGGAGTACCAGGACAGTAGGTGCTCCCATCATCAGGTAATGGTAAAAGGTGCAGCGGAAAATTATATTATCTCCACCCTGAAACTGCGGAATAAAGCCCTCATTAAAGGGATAATACCAGGTAGCGTCTCCCCGCTTGAGTCTCTCAACCAGCTCTAGCCTTTTATAACCTGTCTCCTCGTACTTTTGCTCTAAATACGCAGGAATAAACCAGGGCTCCCGCACCAGCTCATATCTTCCCCCGTCTTTTTCAACGGCAAAGCGAAGGGGCGAAACAGCGTTATTGAAATCCGCATAGGCTTCAGGATCATCGGAGAATTCCTCCTTATTTTCTGGGATATCTCTCAAAGCCTTGTAATATTCGCTGTCCTTCAGGCTTTTGACCTCGGGATCTGCCGCGCCGTCCAAAAGGCGGAAGGTCATTGTCGCATTGAGCATCGGGACCACCTCCTCATCCAACACCTTGTACAGGGGAGCTTGGGCCTTGTCAATATACTCACGGGCAAGGGTGCTGTACAAAGAAGAATGGGAGCCTATCATATCCGCCACCATATTGGCTACATACTCCTCCTTGACAGTATCGCTGACAGCCTCATATTGAGCATTCTCAAAGTTCCTGTTTTGCATATCCTGCATGGAAAAGGCTCTGTTATACTCCGCTCCCATCTCCCAATACGCACGGGCATAGGCCTCATAAAGCGCCATCACTGCCTCCCTCAGCTTCTCCGGCTTCTTCTCATATAGTTCATACAGCTTACTGATCGTAACGGCCCAGGAATAATCGGGCTGTTCAAAGGCAGGATTTTTTCTTCCTTCACTGGGATTCGGCGCCTTAAGTCCTCCGCACACCTCGTTGACTGTACTCTTAAGAGTCTGGTAATCCGCCTCCTCCATAACGCTGAGCCTCGGAAGCGTACCGGGGCCCGATATATCATGCTTTGCCTCCCCTTCAAAAAAGAACACTCTCTGTCCTACGAGGGGCGATGAATAATAATCCCGGTAGAGCTGCTCCGGAACTGAAAGGTCTCTTTTTGCGCCCTCGTTATACAGCAATGACCCGCCGTAAAGGAGAAGGGATGCCCCCGCGCAGACAACACCGGTTACGGCAGCTGCCGGACCGGAATAAAAGGCCACAACGGTTCCGATGGCACCTACCGTAAGAGTCGCTCCATCCATCAGATGATTCCACGCGAAGTCCCAAAATCCCCGACCCTGGGACATATCGTTATACAGCTGGGATATCGTGGTCAATAAACTTAAGGCATATAACAGGACTCCTGCCCCCTTCCATTTGGGTGTGTCGGGAATAACGTTGAGGAAGCTGCCGGAGTCTGAGCCGACACCGATATACCCCAATATCGTCCCCCACAGGGGATTGACCTGTGTACTGTCCTTTCGCTCTGCTTCGGCTGCTTCGCTCAGCTTTTTCGTCAACTGGTAGTATTCATCCCAGTTTATTTCCGCAGCTGACGACAGTCCGGATTGTCCGATGAATTCTACAGGCATGAGCATATAGTCTTTCTCTGTCCCATACTTGTAATATTTCGGATCATACTCATACTTGTCATCTCCTGCCTTTCTATATTCCCTGAAGCTGACCATCCAGTTATATATGTCCTCATCTTCCAGGTCCGAAGCTTTTAAATTTTTCTCCTTGATCTTAGCAAGTGCTTTTTCATTGAGCCTAAGCTTCCGGTAAAGACTGAAGTGTTTTGTATGGATCACATATGCGCTGCCGTCGTCGCTTATATCATAGTTCACCTCTTCCCATCTGGAGCTGTCCTCGTTGTAATACTCGCAGATCCCCACTTCCTCCGCGCTCTCTCTGGGAATATAAAGATCCACATATACAGGGAACTGTGCCTGCCCGGAGGCGAGGGAGAAATCGTACGCACGGCTGGCAACGCCATTATTTTTATCCTCCTTTTCCGGAAGCTCCTTTACGATAAGCCGGTCCTCCCCCGGAAGGGTGAAGCCGCCGAAATCTGCCTTCACCTCGCCGCAGGAAACCTCGGCTGTATCTGAAGCGACAGGCTCTTCTACAGCCGCTGCTTCGGCGAGCTCTTTTTCGCTCCAGCTGATATTGACCTGTTCGGTATTGTCAAAGACCGCTAAAACGTCCGTCTCACTGTCTTCCTTTGCAGCCTTATCAGCCTTTCCCTCTCCCGTGACGGCGCTGTAAAGCGATGATAAGCCGCCGGGCTCGTCCTTCTTCAAAAGAAAGCCCGGATATTTAAATGCCGTGACCGCAAATACCGCTGCAGCCACTACGACCGCTACTACACCCTTCCAGCCCTTTTTTCTGCCTGCACCGCCTTTATTGCTGGCATTGCCGCCACCCTGGCTCTGCCGGGACTTTGCCTCATTCTTCTTTGCATACTCCTCGGGGATATGCACACGGGACTGGGATACATACTTTTCTGAGATCCGGGCAGACTCTCCGGCTGCCGCCTTATCTGCCTGCTGCCCTGTAGTGAACTGGCAGCCGCAGTTCCTGCAGAATTTCGCGTTTATTTCCGCCTGAGTACCACATTTACGACAGTATTTTATTTCATTAGCCATCTCGTATACTCCCTTCATTTGTAAGGCGCCAAAAGCGCTCTGCATGATCACCTGCGCTGCATACCGATACAGATTTTCATTTATATAGCAAACGACAAAGTTATTTTTACTTTGGCGATTACTATAATTTTAACAAATAAGGGAGATAACAATAACCGTGACCAAACATTTGTCAATGACAAATATCCGGTCACGGTTGGTTG
>CAMNBW010000020.1 GCA_946533525.1 uncultured Lachnospiraceae bacterium | reverse complement strand
TTATATTCAAAGGCTCCCCTGTCGGTGACCTCACCGACCTTTGTATAGGGAACCCCTATCTTATCCAGCTTCGAAGGCACTACCTCCGCGAGGATATTTCCGGTTTCGGAAAGGAAGAGCTCATCCTCTGTAAGAGTCTCCTCAAGCCTTACTCCCATGGCGTTTCCGAAGGCCATCTTCGATACGCCGGGGGCTATGCCGTTTTCATCCAGGGCATAGGCGGAAACTATTGCTCCCTCCTGCATCGCCTTTTCTATTCCTTTATAAAGCTGCGCTGCCTTGTCGTATTTGGGAAGGTAGTATTTATCGGTCTCTATGGTAAACTTTACAAGGATGTTCCCCGCCTTCTTAAGCTCAGGAGTAATCACGGCCTTCTCCTGCGCGGTAACTACCGCAAAGGAAACCAGGGTAGGGGGCACATCTATATCCTCGAAGGTCCCGGACATGGAGTCCTTGCCTCCGATCGAAGGCAGTCCATATTGCATCTGCGCCTCGAAGGCTCCCAAAAGAGCGCTCATAGGAACGCCCCAGCGCTCTTTCTCCCCGGTCATCCTCTCGAAGTATTCCTGGAAGGTAAAGCGTATCTTATCCATATCTCCGCCGGAGGCAACTATCTTCGCTATCGAATCTGTCACTGCATAGACCGCTCCGTGATAGGGACTCCATGAGGAGATGTAGGGGTCGAAGCCATAGCTCATCATTGTAACGGTATCGCTCTTTCCCTCGAGCACCGGAAGCTTTGCCACCATCGTCTGAATAGGGGTCGTCTGGTACTTTCCGCCGTAGGGCATCAGCACCGTTCCCGCCCCTATGGAAGAATCGAACATTTCCACGAGACCCTTTTGCGAACATTCGCTTAAGTCCGAAAGGACAGACAGCCACTTCTTCCTTACGTCTTTTACGTCCACGAGCTGGGCGAAGTAGCTCTTCTCATCGGGAGAGGGAACCCGGACCTCGGCCTCGGAAGCCGCTCCGTTGGTATCCAGGAATTTTCTGCTTATATTGACAATGTCCCTGCCCCGCCATCTTAACACGAGCCTCGGCTCCTTGGTTACGACAGCTACCCTTGTGGCCTCCAGATTTTCCTCAGCGGCCAGGCGCATGAATTCATTCTCGTTTTCGGGAGCGACAACCACCGCCATCCTCTCCTGGGATTCGGAGATAGCCAGCTCTGTCCCGTCGAGACCCGCATATTTTTTCGGAACCATATCCAGATTGACCTCTAGGCCGGGAGCCAGCTCACCTATGGCTACCGAAACTCCGCCTGCCCCGAAGTCATTGCATACCTTTATTAGAAGAGAGGCCTCTTTTCTCCTGAAAAGCCTCTGCAGCTTTCTCTCGGTCGGCGCATTTCCCTTCTGCACCTCAGCTCCGCAAAGCTCCAGGGACTGGGTCGTATGCACCTTGGAGGAGCCCGTTGCTCCGCCGCAGCCATCCCGGCCGGTGCGCCCGCCCAAAAGGATGATCACATCTCCGGGCTCGGACTTCCCCCTCAGGACATTTGCCCGGGGAGCCGCCGCCATTACCGCGCCGATCTCCATTCTTTTTGCCACATAGCCGGGGTGATATATCTCGTGTACAAGGCCCGTGGCAAGGCCCACCTGGTTGCCGTAGGAGGAATAGCCGTGGGCGGCCTCCCTTACAAGCTTCTTCTGGGGGAGCTTGCCCTTAAGGGTCTTTGAAACACTGACGGTGGGATCGGCGGCCCCGGTCACCCTCATGGCCTGATAAACATAGGAACGGCCCGATAAGGGATCCCTTATGGCTCCGCCGAGACACGTGGCGGCTCCTCCAAAGGGCTCTATTTCGGTCGGGTGGTTATGAGTCTCGTTCTTAAACATAACGAGCCACTCCTCCTTGCGCTTCTTTCCCTTAAGGTCCTCTATCTCCACCGGAACCACTATGGAGCAGGCGTTTATCTCATCCGACTTCTCCATATCCTGAAGCTTTCCCGCCTTCTTTAAGGCCTTCATTCCCATAAGGGCTATATCCATAAGGGACACCGCCCTCTCCTCGCGGCCGTAAACCTTTTTCCTCGTATCCAGATATTTTTTATAGGAGGCCTTTATCGGCTCAGCGTAAAATCCATCCCCAAACTCAGTCTCCTTAAGCTCCGTAAGGAAGGTGGTATGGCGGCAGTGGTCCGACCAGTATGTGTCAAGGACCCTTATCTCCGTCATGGTGGGGTTTCTCTTCTCAGTCTTCGAGAAATATTTTCTTATGTGCTCAAAGTCCTTAAAGGTCATGGCGAGGGAAAGCGAATCGTAGAGCTTTTGAAGCTCCGCGGTATTAAGCTTTGTAAAGCCCTCGAGTACCTTGATGTCCTCGGGTTCCTCATAGTCCACCATCAGGGTCTCGCTCTTCTTTTCCGAGGCGAGCCTTGAATCCACCGGATTCATAACATACTGTTTTATCTTATTTAATTCCGAGCGGGTAATATCGCCGGAGATACAATAGACATCGGCAGTGGCTATGACCGGCTTCTCCCTGCACCCTAAAAATTCGAGGCACTGCACCGCCGAGTCCGCCCTCTGGTCGAACTGCCCCGGAAGCGCTTCTATGCTGAAGACCTTATCCGACTTCTCATGCGGGAATTTTTCCTCATAGAGAATATCTACCGGAGGCTCAGAAAAAACGCTGGTTTCAGCCTTTTTGAAGGCTTCTTCACCAACGTTTTCGACATCGTATCTGATAAGCTTTCTGACTCTTATATCAGCTTTTATTCCGATGTAATTCTTAAATTCTTCGGTAAGCTCCCTCGCTTTAACGGCGAAGGGTTCCTTCTTTTCAACGTAAATCCTTCTTACCATAGTTTTTCCTCCTCTAAACTCGCTCTTGGGTCAATTCATTTTCTTCATAGTAGCCCTTAGCGAGTCTCTCTTCAAATTTTTCCCGCCTTAAAGGCTTGTCAAAGAGGTAGCCCTGGGCGGCCGAGCACTGTATCTTCTTTAAGAACTCCGCCTGCTCAGGAGTTTCAACTCCCTCTGTTATAACCTTTATATTCATTTCATTTACCATACGTACGACATTTGAGATTATGACCCTCTCATGAGGAGTCCTTGCATCGAGCAGGGATTTATCTATCTTAAGCACATCCACGGGCAGATTTTTAAGGAGGCTTAAGGAAGAATATCCGGTGCCGAAATCATCCATTGAGGTGGTCAGACCGTAGCTCTTTAAATACTCCACCGCCTGTACCAGCTTTTCCTTATCCGCGACATCCACGCTCTCCGTAAACTCAATCTCTATATACTTGGGCGGAACGTGGTAGTGCCTGATGGTTTCAACTATCTGCTTATAAAAGCCCGCATTGGAGAAATGCACTTTTGAGAAGTTGACTGAAATAGGCACAACGTCCATCCCCTTGTCGAGCCAATCCCTTATAGCCCGGCAGGTACTGTTCAAAACAAAGAAGTCGATATTGCAGATAAAGCCGTTTCTCTCAAACAGGGGCACAAACTCATCCGGCGGGATCACCTTGTCATTGTCCATCCATCTGACAAGGGCCTCCGCTCCCATTAAGGAATAATCCGTAAGGTCTATCTTCGGCTGATAATATACCACAAACTCATGGTTTTCAAGAGCTCCCCTCATCCTGCTCTCAATGTCCTTTTCCCTAAGGAGCCTGTCCCTTAAAGCCATGTCATAATATACAGGCATGAGGTTTCCGTTCTGCCTTGCCATGGAATATGCCGTCGAAGCATTTTCCAATACCAGGGACATATCCTCGTCGTCGATCTCTAGCTTATATATGCCGATATAAAATGAGAGCGCGAGATCCACATCTCCGTCGTCGCTTCTGAAACGGACGCTGAAGTTTGCGAGCTGCTCCAAAAATCTGTCCACAAGATTATTGTCCACGAGGCAGACATAGCTATCCCCAGAAAGCCTGCCTACAAGATATTCTTTTGTCTGATTTGAAAGTATGACGGAAATGTCCCGGGCCACCTGGGTCAGGATATGATCTCCTGCATCGTGACCGTACAGTTGATTGACTACCTTGAATTTTGCAACATTTATATACAGGCATGTGAACCTGTCTCCGAAGCCCTTATCGAGAAGGTTTTGTCCCTCGTCGATAAAGCCGCGTGAATTCAATATCCCGCTGGCCATATCGTGGGTCCGGGCCGATTTTGCATTATCCAGCTTCATGTATCTGGACAGGTTTAGCTTTAAGATACCGGCCAGGAGATTTACACATTCCCCTCTTTCCACGTCCGGCTCCGTAATGTCGTAGTCGAACCAGAAGCTTAAGTGGATGGGGACATCGAGAAATTCGAAGTTCAGATTTTCCGAATAGTCCGCTTCGTTAAGCATCGTGGTATCGTACTTGCTGTATAATACGCTTTTGTTGACCCCCTCTTCATAGAAATGCTCGAGCTCTATCTGTATAACTCCCAGATCGCTGCAAAGCTCCCCGAAAATATCCTTATCGCTTCCGAAGCTGGTTCTCCCTGAATTTATGAGTTTTCTTACAAGTGTCGAAAAGGCGCCTGCTCTCATTTTTAAAATTCCTTAAACATTTTTATAAAAATCCAATATCTCTTTGAGTTTCTCTATTACCGCGAGGTATATCCCGTACTCCACACCCTCTGCCCAGCGGTTGGATTTTGTCCTTCCTTCCAGAACGTATTTACTGAAGATCCCCTTAAGTATTCCCGTATCCCTTATAGTGGCCTTCTTTATAAGCTGAAGCTCCTTTTCATGGGTCTTTATCTGGTTTCTCGAATACACGTAAGGGTAGTTTCTGTCTATAAGATTGGTGCTCTGCGCTTTTTTTACAAAATCCATCAGTGTACCGTCGAACACCGGAAATTTAAGCGAGGACTTGCCGTACTTCCCGTCATAGGAAGTTGACACGTCGCTGGCCTTATTCTTTTTAAAGTAGGGTACATAAACGATAAGCTGGTTGATGGTATCGGTAAATTCCCTGCGAAATGCCTCTACCGCAGCATTTTCCTGTTCCATAATCTCCTCCGCAAAAGCCTTAGCTAAATACCTCGAATAGTATACCACACAGATGGAGGATTTCACACAGGAAATAATGTTCAAAATTTTCGAAAATTTTTCAGATTTTTTTGCCCGGATAATCAGGCCCTTCTGTACAGATATGCCCTGCCCCGGTTCCCGCATTTTTCTATAAGTCCAAGGCTCCTCAAGACAGTTACCTCTTTTCCGACCATCTTTTTATCGGTGCCCGAGCAGGCCCTGAATTCCTCGGTACTGAATTCCTCGGGGAGGTTCTCCGGCAAAAAGGAAATAAAGTCCGACGGCCCTTTAAGCTCCAGTTCTCCCAAAAGGACCTCCGGTACGTTGTCGAGCTTCGTCGCGTGCTTCTTCTTATCCTTCCCGTAGCCGTTTAAGAGCCTGTAGTCTGTGGACTCAAAAAACAATACCCGAAAGCTTAAGTTATCGTTTTCGAGATAATCTTTAATAAACACCAGTTCTTTAAAAATATCTGTTATCCGTCCATGCTTTCCCGACCTGCGGGTCTCCTTTATCTCACCGCTTTCGGGCTCTATCCAGACTAAGGATCTGTTCACGCTGACCGGATAGACGACGGTCACGGGTGCTATCTCCAAAAATATCGGCAGCTTACTTTTAAGGTTTCCAAAGTTCCTGGTCTGGATTTCGTATATGTTAGAGCCGTTATAAACATCTGCTATGTAATCTCCTAGACGGACCTCGTGAAATCGTGTGTTACTCTCCAGATAACGCTTGATAATACGGTGCGTTGTTTTTTCAGACAGGGTCCCTATACCGGAGTCCCCCCTTCCCTCCTCAAGGACCAGTTTTTTCGCGTTATTAAATCTTATAACATCTGTCGGTGAAACGCTTTTCATTCCCTTTTCCATGTTTTAAGGGTCATTCCTCTCATTAGTGCAAATTTCGGGATATTTTTGGTGGATAAGTGGATATATTTGTGGAAAAAATAATGAGTGTTATAATGTTATCCACAATCGGCGGCAGTTTTTCATCACGCATAGAATTCTTTCATATCCTCTATCCGCAGGGCTCCGAGGCGGGCTTCCTTTGCTTCCCTCGCCCAAAGATGGCTGTATTCTATGCATTTTGCCCCGCAGTCAATACCGATAAAATGCGGTCCCTTGTAGATACAGTTGTGCTCAAAGGGCTTATTTAATCCCGACTGGATAAAGTATCTCGAAGTTATGGTGTGCCCGCAGATAAGGGCTCTGTAGCGCTTTCTGCCGTGGTAGTCGCTGAAGGGGTCGCTGTCCCAGTTAAGGCGCATCCACACCGCATCATGGGTCGTATAAAGATAGCCCAGATTACCCCTGTTTCCGAAATAGGGATAGGCATGGGCGACCATATAGAGCTCCCCGTCTATCTCGAATTCCAGGCTGTATTTTAAATCCTTAAGCCAGGAGGCTATGCTTTCGCGCTCTTCACTCTCAAGCTTACAGTATGCGTCCCAGGTCTTCATCCCCATGTTGGAATAGTACCAGTTCGCATCGAGATAGTCGGGCTTAAGGATCTGCTCTTCAAACATAAGGTCGTGATTGCCCTTTATGCAGTGGACATGCTCAGAGCGGTCAAGTTCCATAACGTACCTTATGGTCTCAATGGACTTTTCCCCCCAGTCTCCGTAATCGCCCAGGATATAGAGCTCATCCTTCCCGCCTTCTATATCCGGCGCCATTATATCCATTAGCTTTATAAACCTGTCGTATGCTCCGTGAAGGTCGCTGACCACATAGGTACTCATTATTTTACCGTAACCTTTACATTGACCTTTACAGGCTTGGCGGCGGTGGAATCCCCCTCGGGATATGCGTATAGCTGTAAGGTATATTTTCCGGGCTTCATGGACTCATTGCTTACCTTAAGCTTCACGGCGTAGAGCTTGGACGCGCCTGTGGTCACTGTGCTCAAAGTGAAATTCCTGCTGTTCTTATTCCCGCTCACAAGCTCGGCGGAGGAGATCAGGGTATTGTCATTTCCTATGCCGGAGCTTACCAGATAACAGGCCTTGTCGGTGCTGCCCCTTGTAAGGGTTATGGTCTTAACGAGGGTGGAGAGCTTAGCCCTTTTATTGGTGGGCTTAAGCTTTACCGTTTTCGTCAGCACATAGCCGTTGTCGAGGGTTATCTTAAGCGGAATGGCGTAGCTTATCTTATGGCTTAAGGCTGCGCCGCTTTGCGCATGGACAGCTATCGCCCCGGCTTCGCTCTTTACCGTATAACCGTTATCGTCCGTACTCCCTTTAAGGAGCACCTCTGCGCTGAATTTGGACGAATTTTCTCCCTCCACGCTTACGGCGGTTATGCTTTCTGCCCCTATCTGGTTTAGACGGCTTAGGGTATAGAGCCTGTCAGTCCCGCCCCTGTTCACAAGGTTTACATTGCCCTTAGCCGAGATCCCGACCACCTTGTCCGGGGTCTTATTTACCACCTTTATGCTGAGCTTTACGCTCTTCATCGTATAGCTTGTCCCGCCGAAATCGTCTATAGTACCGGTCAGCTTATAGGTATAGGTCCCGGCGGCAGCTCCCGAGGCAAAGCCGAGGGTAAGCCTTCCCTCCGAGGTTTTTACAGCGCTTATATAGCCGGCATCAAGGGCGTTCGCACTCTTTACGTTGGCGCCCTCGATCTCCAGCCTGTTGACGCTAAGGCCGCTTCCGTTGACGCTGTAGCGTATGACCTTCTTTGAAGCCGTGACCGACTTATTAAAGACGACGGTCTTTGCGGACAACGCCAGGGTGGGCTTCGAGGCCTTCTTAACGCTGACCGAAAGAGTCAGGTCAGAATTCCACTCCGAGGAGGAAAAGGTAAGCTTCCTGCTGCCGGCCTTAAATGAGGAGGCGTTTAACGGGGTTATTATGACCCCGGACCTGTCGCTGTTCATGCTTACCTTCACGTCAGCTGCCGTCGTCTTTACCGCAGTATCCTCTGGAAGACTTATTATATTTCCGGCAGAATCCGTAATAAGGGCTTCTCCCGAGCCCAGGCCCGAATAGATAACAGCTTTCTTAAGCTTGATCTTTGGCTTTTCGCTTTTTATCGCTGCGTTAAAGCTGTAATCTGAGCCCTCAAAGCCATCGAGGGTGATGGTTAGCTTTACGCTCCTGTTTATCCCGGACACAGCGGAGTTTTTCGCATTAACCGCCTTAAGATACACCAGATTTCCGGAAGTATGATCGAGCACTATCGCAGGAGCGGAGCTCTGCGCCGAGAGGGATGCGGCGTCGGAGGATACGCTTAAGATCTTTCCGGTTGTGGATATTCTGTAAATACCCATATCAGAAAGGGAGGTTCCGAAAATATTTACCGGTCTCACGGACTTAAGCGTGACTGCCGGCTTTACCTTCAAGGCCTCGGCGATGGTCTCGTCGCTGTCGGTATTAGAAGGCACTGTCATATCCGTATATACGGGGATCTTAAATATAAAGGCATCGTTTAAGGAGCCCGAAGAGTTATAGATACTGTATATGGCGGCGGATTCCGTGGCTGCAGCCTGGGCGTTCTGCATATACTGGTGGGAATAGCGTGAGCTCGACGACGCCACGTTATATTTCTGGGTGTAAAGGGTGTCCTGGCCTCTGCCTATGTATGTGGAGCCCAAGAACTCTGCGCCGCCGTCCAGGGCCTTGTAGCGCGTGTTCCACCCCTGCTGTTTCGCATAGATAAGGCCGTTTAAGATGGGATCAGTACCCGAGGCCTTTATATTGAAGTAGTTATAATACCCCTCATAGCCTGAATATGTACCGGAGATTATAGCCGAGGTTCCGTTTACACCCTGCTCCTGATAGACCCTCGCCGCCAGATGGTAGGGACTTACCTTGTGGGCCGCCCCTGTCTTTGCAAAGGCCTCGGCATAGGTCAGGCTGTCCCCGGGTATCGTTCCTTTCATGAAGGTCTTGTTAAGAAAGCTCTGGACTCCCGATGCGGTCTGATAAGAGGGATTGTACCCTAAGGTTTCAAACTGGAAGATATACTTCTCGCTAAGGAAGTTCCTCGGGTCCATATAGTATTCGAGGCAGCTTTGGGAGGCGTAGTACCAGTTTGTGGCGGCCGCGCCGTTTTTATAGCTCGCGGGAGCGGTATGGTATATCCAGTTTTTGTTCTTATCCGAAAGCTCTCCTGCCAGGGCAGCCGCAAAGCTCACTCCGACATTCTGGGGCACGAAGACCCAGTTGGAGTGCTTAGCGCTAAGGGAGTTGAGGGCGCTTTGGTAGGAAGCGGGAAAGGTGGAAATCGCCGCCTGGGCCGCATACTTTATTTCATCGTCTGCGCTTCCCGCGGAGGAGGCCGCCATTAAAAGCCCCTCGCTTCCGCCCTTCAAAGCCTCGCTTATAGCGTCAAGATAAGTCCTCTCCCACTCAAGCATATCCGCGTCCACGTATATTAGGTTTTCTTTATTTATATAGCCGGTATACTCCGCTTCATTTACATAAGTATCAGCCTTGAACCAGAAGACGCCATCAGCGTAGGCCACCTCTTTGGGATATACCGTCGTACTTACCGGCAGATTGGCGATAGTGGAGGCGCTCCCCCTGGGTTCGCTCTTTAGTCCATATTCGTCGCACATAACTATAACAGCCGGTATTATCTTATTTTGCGTCAGATTCCTTAAGGCCTCGTTGGCGCTTAGAATATAGGCTTCTATATCCGGAGCCTCGTTTCCGGAGACTGCCTCTGCCTCCAGGAGGGCCTCGTTATCCGAAACCGCAGCCTCCGAGCTTGAATTTTCCGAGGCTGAATTTTGCGAAGCTGAGTTCTCAGAGGCTGTATTTTCCGAAGCTGTATTTTCTGAAGCTTCTTCCGGGGTTTCCCCGGTAAGTTGTGATTTTCCCTGTTCCTCTTTCTCCTGTGCCCCGTTTTCCGGCTCCGATGATATTTCATTGTCCGTGAGCGCGGTATTGGGAGTTTTCTGCGTCTCAGCCGAGCCCGTTTCATTTTGGGTCACGGTTCCGGCCTTGGGTACAGTGTCCGTTAGGCTCCCGTCCCCGGAAACCGTGTCGGCGCTTATGCTTACGGCGGAATTTTCACTTAAGATCTCATCACCGAGGGCGCTCAGCGCGCTTCCGTTGAGGATCAGCGCCGCTGCAAGAATAAATATCATGAGTTTTTTTATGTATTCATGTCTGTTTTTTCCGAACATAATAATCTCCGCATTATAAATTCACTATAAAACACCTGTTTTTATAACAGGGTTGATTTTTAGAGCCACTTATACATTTACATAATATAATACAGCCTATCTTTTATGTCAACTTTGCGATAATTTTTAATTATTACTTCTTTATAGATGCAGAGCTGTCGAGGCAGCACAAAATATAAAAGGCTCAGCCAGTGCGCGGAACGGAACTGAATAGTAACGACAACTCCAAATTTCCTTAATTAATAAATGATTAAATTTATCAAATTTATTTGAATTTATATCCCTCATATGTCATAATTCTTATATGGATATGCAGCAGTACGTCATAAATAATATCGATAAGGCTATAGAAAATGACTATATTCAGGTCTATTATCAGCCCGTAGCAAGAACCCTCACAGGGGAGATCTGCGCCATGGAGGCTCTTGCCCGCTGGGACGACCCCGAATACGGTCTGCTTTCTCCTGCCGTTTTCATAGAAGCTTTAGAGGGCGCCGAGCTCATCTACAAGCTGGACAGCTGCATTGTGCGTAAGGTCTGTCAGGACTACAGGAACGCCCAGCTTAACGGTCTGCCCTTTACTCCGGTGTCCTTTAATCTGTCCCGGCTCGACTTCAGATTGTGCGATATGATCGAGACCATAAACAAGGCTGCGATGGAAAATGATGTGCCGCTGGATATGCTGAGGGTCGAGATAACCGAGAGCGTCATTGCTGACGACAGAAACTTCATGCACGACATTTTCGACAAGCTGGCCGCTTTGGGCTACCGCATATGGATGGACGACTTCGGCAGCGGCTATTCTTCTTTAAATTTCCTCAAGGATTTCGACTTTGAAACTCTGAAGATAGATATGCTTTTCCTAAGCGACTTTAATGACCGCTCCCGTTCCATTATCACTTCCATTGTGGATATGGCAAAGAAGATCGGCATTCATACCCTTGCCGAGGGGGCGGAAACCAAGGAGCAGGTGGATTTCCTAAGGAGCATAGGCTGCGAAAAGGTACAGGGGTACTATTACGGCAAGCCCATGCCTTATCTGGAAACCCTGGAGAATATCCGCAGGCACGGCTTTAAAATAGAGTCCCTTAAGAAAAGAAAATACTATCACGATATAGCAAGCGTTAACATCCTGAGCGCTACACCTTTCGTTTCCACAAAGAAGAATGCTCCGGCGGTATCTTTGGAGGATTCCCAGATACCTCTTGCAATAATAAGCAACGTCAACAATGAGCTGCACTATCTTTTTGCCAATGATGCCTATATGCAGGAATTGAAAAGCCTTGGGATAAATTCCCTTGAGGCGGACGAAAGCTCGTATTTTTCAAAGGATACCTTTTCATCGGAAAAATTCATTGCCGTCACCAACAAGGCCAATATCTCCGGCAATGTGGAGGTAGTCGACTTCACCATAGACAACTACTACTGCAGGATGGAGGTAAAGCGCATAGCCGATTATTCGGAGGGCTTTGCCCTGCTGTGTATGCTGCGCAATTATTCCAAAAATTCCATGGTTCTGCGCCGCTCCGATCTGGATACGACACTGAGGAGCCTCTATTCCATATATGACAGGATAGAGCTCATGGATCTTAAGACCGGCTACTCCAGAAATCTGTTTCTCAGCAGACACATCCTGGGGGATTATGATAAAAATCCCACGTCGGAGGAAATTGCGGACTTTTCCGAAAAAGAGGTCTATCCCGAGGACAGAAAGCGCTTTCTTGCCTTTTTTGATGCAGCTACCCTGGAGGAGCGGATAAAAAATTCGGGACTTAATTACATAAGCTCCTGCTTCAGGATCAGGGCTATGGACGGAAATTATTACTGGTCCCTTCTGCTGCTTATTTCCGCAGGCCCGGGAAAGGTCATGTCCTGCGAAAGACGTCTGGATAAAAACATCCAGCGGGACCTCCCCTCACTTTTTAATATTCCCTCCTTTGGATCCGCTGCGGCTCCGGAAGGTTTTTTAAATTCTTCCCTGCTCTGGGACAATATGGTCGTAAGCAGTGACATCGCTGTCTTCTGGAAGGATAAGAACAGGCGCTTCCTGGGAG
>CAMNBW010000019.1 GCA_946533525.1 uncultured Lachnospiraceae bacterium | reverse complement strand
TAGGTGATTTAGCCTCCGCCCGTGAGTTTATTAACGGCATAAAAAAGAAATACTACGACGCAAGGCACAATGTCAGCGCCTATATCCTGCGCTCGGAGGACGGGATCCCCAAAGAGGGCTCCGTACCCTTAAGCCATTCCTCCGACGACGGCGAGCCCCCGGGAACGGCGGGGAAGCCTATCCTGGAGGTCTTAAGCGGGGAGGGACTTACCGATGTCTGCCTCGTGGTCACAAGGTATTTCGGAGGGACCCTTCTTGGCACCGGAGGGCTGGTCAGGGCCTACGGCACAGCGGCGAAGGAGGCGGTGCTTTCCGCGGATATAGTTGAGATGCGTCCGTCGGTTCGCACCGAGCTTGAATTTTCCTACCCGAAGGAAGGCGGGGTAAGGCGCCTTCTGGAGAGCTTCAATGCGGTGCTGCACGGAAGCGAGTACGGAGAGGGGGTTAAATTTACCGTCTATGTTCCCGAGGAAAAAGAAAAGGAATTTGAAAAGGCCCTTATCAACAATTTCTCCGGACAGGTCACTATGCGCCCCGGCGATATTGAATTTTTTCCCTTTAAAGTGGTATAATTATTCTGCTGCGATTTATAAGTAATCTTAAGCAGCATCGAAGCGTTTTTTTCTGGCGCTTTAAAAAAATTTCTCCTGAAAGGCAGGTGGTTAATATGTCAGATGTTCCTGAACGACGATGTATACGACAAAAAATATTGATCACCGAACAGGAGAAAAAATATGACTATCGAAGAGATAAAGGCTCTTGTAAATGAAAAAAAATACAAGGAGCTTAGGACTACTCTTGTTACACTAAACGAAGCGGATACGGCGTCGATCTTAGAGGAGCTTCCCAAGGAGTGGCAGATTGCCCTTTTCAGACTCCTGCCCAAAGACCAGGCCGCTGACGTTTTTTCTTTCCTTCCCACAGATATAGAGCAGGAAATAATAACCTCCCTTTCAGATACAGAGGCGACTGAGATCATCGACAACATGATGGCCGATGATGCGGCGGACCTCATGGAAGAGATGCCGGCCATAGTGGTTAAAAGGCTTCTTGCAAATACTACGGCGGATACGAGGCGATCCATAAATCACCTTTTAAAATTCCCGGAGGATTCGGCAGGCTCGATAATGACTGTCGAATTTGTAGACCTCAAGGAAAGTCTTACGGTGTCCCAGTCCATCGAAAGAATAAGGGATATAGGACTGGACAAGGAAACGGTCAATAACTGTTACGTTCTGGACCCGGCCAGGAGGCTTCTTGGGATGGTGACCCTGCGCTCCCTCGTGCTGGGCGATCCCGAGGATGTCATAAAGGACATCATGGAAGAGAATATAATCAGCGTCGATACCCTGACCGACCAGGAAGAGGTCGCAAGGATGATGTCCAAGTACGACTTTACCTCCCTGCCTGTTGTGGACAGCGAGTCCCGTCTCGTTGGGATAATCACGATCGACGACGTAGTAGACATCATCACCGAAGAGGCCACTGAGGATATTCAGAAGATGGCAGGTATCATGCCTACCGAGACCCCCTATCTTAAGACCAGCTCCTTTAAGCTCTGGAAGAAGAGGATACTCTGGCTCATGCTGCTTATGATCTCTGCGACCTTTACCGGAGGTATCATAACCCATTTTGAGAGCGCCCTATCGGCCTTTATAATCCTTACCGCCTATATTCCGATGCTCATGGATACCGGAGGAAATACGGGCTCCCAGACTTCGACGATGATAATCCGTGCCCTTTCCCTAAACGAAGTGGATTTTAAGGATATTCCAAAGATCTGGGGGAAAGAGGTCGTAACGGCAGCGCTCTGCGGCCTGTCCCTGGCGGCTGCGAATTTTATAAAAATGATCTTTTTTGACCACCTTGCAGTACAGGTGGCGGCGGTTATCTGCCTGACTTTGATGGTCACCGTCCTGGCGGCGGATTTTGTGGGCTGCACCCTGCCGATTTTGGCTACAAAGGCGGGGCTCGACCCTACGGTAATGGCGGCTCCGATAATGACCACGATAATCGACGCCCTCTCCCTTTTGATCTATTTCCAGATAGCGACACATCTTTTGCATATTACAACGTAGCGTAATGGAGTGGAGTGATAAAGATTTATGCGAAGCATGGAATTTAAAATGGAAAATAAATATGAGCACATAGTCCCCGGGGCGGAGGTGGAGGTAGAGGAGAGCTACCTTCAGGGGGGACTCGTCGTGTATTACACGATTAAGCCCGCGATAGCGATGTCGGGGAACTTCCGCCGGCAGGAGGCCCTTAAGGAGCTTCATGGCCGGGTTTCGAAGGTGAGGGAGAACGAGAGCGGGGCCTTCTACGTTACCGTTGACTTCGAGGAATAAGCCTGCGGACCGGCGGCTCACTGCGCATGTGAAAGAGTAAAAGGCACGGCAAAAAAAAGCGTAAAAAAACGCTGCGGTACAGAGGGGTATCGCAGCGTTTTTCGGTAATCATTTTGGGTCTGAATGATTTTATTTGTACTTAATTGATTATATTGATTTTATTGATTTCAGGCCATCTTGTTAACAGCCTTGGTCATACGTGACACTTTTCTTGAAACGTTGTCTTTATGATAAACGCCCTTGGAACCGGCCTTCTCGATGGTGGAGATAGCGTTCTTTAATGCCTCGCCGGCCACGTTCTTATCTCCGGATTCGATAGCGGTCTGAAGCTTCTTTATAGAAGTCTTAACGCCGCTTCTGATAGCCTTGTTGCGTTCAGCTTTTTTCTCACTGGTCTTAATACGCTTTTTAGCGGATTTAATGTTAGCCACCGTCATACCTCCTTATAATTTTATCCCGTATGTATATGCTTTTGCTTTTTCCCGGGTTTGACACGGAAGGCTTAAGACCTCTATCAAAGAATTGTCCCGCCTTACCCCGGGTTTATGCGCTTTGATATTTTAGCATAAAAATAAGCCGTGTCAAGAGGTTTTCATTGTTTTTCGAAATAATTCTCTGTATAATCGTTATAATTGATTCCGGTGGAGGGTACAGAAGCTCTCCGCCAAGCCTACAGGAGAACATCAATGTCAATCAGTGAAGACCATATAAGAAATTTCAGTATAGTAGCCCATATCGACCACGGCAAGTCCACCCTTGCCGACAGGATAATAGAAAAGACCGGACTCCTGACGGAACGGGAAATGCAGGATCAGGTCCTCGACAACATGGAGCTCGAAAGGGAGAGGGGCATTACCATAAAGAGCCAGGCCGTTAGAACCGTCTACCAGGCGAAGAACGGTGAGGAATATATCTTTAACTTAATCGACACCCCCGGCCACGTAGACTTTAACTACGAGGTCTCAAGGTCCCTGGCGGCCTGCGACGGGGCCATCCTGGTGGTGGACGCCTCCCAGGGAATAGAGGCCCAGACCTTAGCCAACGTCTATCTGGCCCTGGACCACGACCTCGAGGTCTTTCCGGTAATAAACAAGATCGACCTGCCCTCCGCCCGTCCCGACGAAGTGGCGGCGGAGATAGAGGACATCATAGGCATAGAGGCGGCGGACGCTCCAAGGATCTCCGCTAAGCAGGGCATAGGAATAGAGGATGTGCTCGAAGCCATAGTGGAAAAGATACCCGCGCCGACCGGGGATCCGAAGGCCCCGCTAAAGGCCCTGATCTTCGATGCGGTCTACGATTCCTATAAGGGAGTCATAGTCTTTATAAGGGTCATGGACGGGGTCGTGAAAAAGGGTACTCCGATAAAATTCATGGCAACAGGAGCCGCTGATGAGGTCATCGAGGTCGGCTACTTCGGAGCCGGACAGTTCATCCCCTGCGACGAGCTCTCCGCCGGAATGGTGGGCTATATCACCGCCAGCATTAAGGAGCTCAAGCAGACCCGGGTCGGGGATACGGTCACCAATTCTGCCCAGCCCTGCGCAGAGGCTCTTCCGGGCTATAAGAAGGTAAATCCGATGGTCTACTGCGGAGTATATCCCGCGGACTCGGCAAAGTACCCGGATCTTCGGGACGCCCTCGAGAAGCTTCAGCTAAACGACGCCTCCCTGGTCTATGAGCCGGAGACCTCCATAGCCTTAGGCTTCGGCTTCAGGTGCGGGTTCCTCGGACTCCTGCATCTCGATATAATTACGGAGCGCCTTGAGAGGGAGTACGATATGGACCTTGTGACCACGGCTCCCGGCGTTGTGTACCGCATCCATAAGGCGGACGGGGAGCTCATGGAGCTTACCAACCCGGCGAACATGCCCGACCCCTCCGAGATAGACTATATGGAGGAGCCCTATGTTTCCGCCGAGATCATGGTGTCCACCGAATATCTGGGGGCGATAATAAGCCTATGCCAGGAAAGGCGGGGGATACAGACCGGCATGGACTATATCGAGACTACGAGGGTGCTCTTAAAATACGAGCTGCCCTTAAATGAGATAATATATGACTTCTTCGACGCCTTAAAGAGCCGTTCCAGGGGCTATGCCTCCTTTGACTACGAGCTTTCGGAATACAAGCGCTCGGAGCTTGTCAAGCTGGACATACTTATAAACCACGAATATGTGGACGCCCTTTCCTTCATAGTCTTTAAGGACAACGCCTATGAGCGGGGAAAGAGGATGTGCGAAAAGCTCAAGGAGGAGATACCCAGACAGCTCTTCGATATACCTCTGCAGGCGGCGGTTGGGGGCAAGATAATCGCCCGCGAGACCATAAAGGCCTACAGGAAGGACGTCCTCGCCAAGTGCTACGGCGGAGATATTTCCCGAAAGAGGAAGCTGCTTGAAAAGCAGAAGGAGGGTAAAAAGAAGATGCGCCAGATCGGCAGCGTGGAGATACCCAAGAAGGCCTTCCTCAACGTACTTAAGCTGGGGGACGAATAAGAAAGATAATATGCCCGGTGAAAAGCTTTCCCTCTATATCCATATCCCCTTCTGTATAAAAAAATGCAATTACTGTGACTTCCTGTCCTTCCCCACGGGGGGCAGGAATACCCCTCTTGCGGAGCGCTACGCCGCCGCCCTGCTGCGGGAGGCGGAGGCTCTAAGGGGCGGCAGTCTGAGCGAGGCTTGTCAGGTTGACATAAATCAAGCCCGGGGTCAATCCTATCAGGTTGACATAAATCAAGTCGGGGATCCGTCCCGTCAGGTTGACATAAATAAACCTGTCAAAAGCATATATTTTGGCGGCGGAACGCCGAATATCTTAAGCTCTGAGTGGATAACTCGAATATTATGTAAACTTAAAAGACTCTTCACCATCGAAAAAGACGCCGAAATTTCCATCGAATTAAATCCCGGAGTATATGAAGAAAAGGAAAGGCATAGGGAGCTCGAAGCCCTTAAGGAAGCGGGTATAAACCGCATAAGCATAGGTCTTCAGTCCGCTTGTGCTGCTGAGCTTAAAAGGCTGGGGCGTATCCATGACCTCACTGCCTTTTTAAAGCTCTATGAAGAGGCGCTAAACTGCGGCTTTGAAAATATAAACGTAGACCTCATGACGGGGATACCCCTGCAGACTTGTGACTCCTTCGCCCGGACCCTCGAAAAGGTGCTGGAATTAAGACCGAAGCATATCTCCGCCTATTCCCTTATAGTCGAAGAGGGAACGCCCTTCGGAGAGGTGCCCCTTAAGAGCCTTGACCTGCCGGACGAGGACGAGGAATACGAGATCTACCTTATGACAAGACGGGTTCTTAAGCAGGCGGGCTACGAAAGATACGAGATCTCAAACTACGCCCTTCCGGGCTATGAATGTGCTCACAACTTAGTCTACTGGGACAGGGGGGACTATCTGGGGCTGGGACTTGGAGCGGCCTCCCTGATAGGGGATCTCAGGTTTTCCAATACAGGGCAGCTGCAAAAATACTTAAGCGCTCCCGGGGACGCCCGGGAAAATATCCATAAGCTGACCGAAAAAGAGGCGATGGAGGAATTTATGTTCCTGGGGCTACGGAAGACTGCGGGAGTGAGCCGGGCTGATTTTAAGAGAGCATTCGGCTATGATATGGATGAGATCTACGGAGAGATAATAGCCGGCGAGGAAGGGGCGGGGCTCATGGAGGAGGACGGCGATATGGTGAGGCTCACCGAAAGGGGCATGGACGCAGCTAACAGGGTAATGTCTAAGTTTTTGTTGTAGAATTGCATAATAGTTGATACAATTATAGCATCTTTATTGTAAACAAATACGGCAGACGATGCCGGGGATGCAGGTTTGAAACATGGATCAAAAGGGTAATCAGTTCGACAACAATTCAGGAAGCAGGGAAGAGTCTTCGGTTCTTTTTGAATACAACATTCAGAAGGATACAATGAGCTACTCCCGGAATATCAATAAATTCATCCCCTGCTCCATGAGTATAGTGTCTTTCAGCGACAGTATGGAGCTGTCAGGGAAGATCCACCCGGAGGATGTCCGCCGGGCTCTTAATTTTTTCAGACCCATAAGAATAGAAGATCCTGACGAAGAGCGGAGCGAGACCTTCCGCTGCATGGATTTTGAAGGCAATTTCAGGTGGTTTAAGGCCGTCGGAAAGGCTATAAACGACGACGATAAAAAGCCCCTTATGATATACGGAAATCTTTCCCCCGTTAATGTTAATAAAGAGGTGACCCCTGCGGATAATAAGGAGAGCCTCGATAAGGTCACCGGTCTCGACAGCTACAAAAGCGCGGAAAGAAAGATCAGGAATATATATGCCGAGGATATGGCTTCTACCTTAAGCACAATGCTCCTTATATCCGTGAACGCCCTCGATAAGATCAGAGCCGAAAAGGGACAGGAGGGGGCTGACAGCTTTATGTCCAAGGCGGCAAGGCTCCTTAAGGAAGCCATCAGAAATTCAGATGTGCTGGGGCGCTACAGCGACAATTCCTTTATCTTTGTGATGAGGGGAGTCACCGATATACGTATCGTCTGCGGCAAGGCGAGCTACATGCTTACGACCATAAGGGACCTTTTAAAGGAAGAGGCGCCTGAGAGCGAAGGGGGAGTCAGCATAGGCATATCCCTTTCACAGCCCGTATTTCCCTCCGGCTATGAGGCCATGCTCGAAAAGGCGGAAAAAGCCTTAAAGAGGGCCCGTGAGGAAGGGGATACCTTCTATGTCTATGACAGTGTCTTAAGGTCCAGGGAGGAGTTCGAGCTGGCTCCCGCCTCTGCACAGGGGGATATGGTTCTTATCAAAAATATCCTGGACCCGATAGTGACCTGGGCCTATGCCGTGGATTCCGACCATAACATTATCTATATGAATAAAGCCATGAAGGAGCGCTTTGACGGCGTTACGGAGGGGATTTGCTTTAACAGGCTTAAAGGCAAGGACAGCCCCTGCCTCGACTGCCCGATGAAGCTTATGGCGGACAACGAGCACTCCCAGGATTTCGACGTCTATTCACCGGACTTAAGAGCCATGGAGCACGTCCGCTGTACAAGAATAACACTGAAAAATCACGATACGATCTTTGTGATTGCCGATGTTAACGAAGATATAAAGCAGCAAATGCGTGAGATAGAAAAGAGTATGCATCATTTTAACGATGCGATAGCAAAATCCCACGACATTATCTGGGAGATAAATCTAAGCCGGAACAAATGCACCCGGGTCAGGGAAGGCAACATTGCGGCCCTGTCCGGCGACAGGGTGGTCAGCTACGCGAAGCTTAGGCGCGAGGCCCTCGATAACCTTGTCCACTATCAGGACAGGGAGGAATTCCTCGCCGCTACGGATCCCGATTCTATTCATGAGGCCGTGAAGATGGGAAAGACCACCATCAATAAGCAGCTGAGGCTGAAGGCCGGGGACGGAAGCTACAGATGGTACGATGTAAGCTCCGTGCTCTATATAACCGACGACTACGAGGAAGACGAGCTGGTCATATTTTCCGCAAGGGATATAAACGAGCTTAAGACCGAGCTTAAGCAGAAGGCCATGGTAGAGGCCAAATACCATACGATTGTGGAAAATAACGAATACATGCAGGAGATAGCCCAGAGCAATGAGCGCTACGAGCATGTAAACGAGCTTACCGGCATCTTTGTTTTTGAATACGATATTCCTAATAAGAGCTACTATGTCTGCACCACCTTTGAGGAGATGTTTGAGCTTTCGGAGTGGATGCTCTCCGACGAGTGGTCGCTTTTGGAGGGGCTGGTAGTCCACAATGAGGACAGGGAGAAATTCACCGAATTTTTAAAGAGGGTCAAGTCCCAGCCGGATACCCACGAGATCACCGTGCGCCTCATTAACCGCTACGAGGTCTCCCGCTGGTTTACGATCACGGTGCAGACCCTAAACGGCTTAAATAACGAGCTCTACAGGGTTCTCGGCATCCTGCAGGATGTGAATGCGGAGATGGAGATAAAGGCGGAGCTGGAATTCAGGGCGGACTATGACTCTATGACGAAGCTCTACAATTCCGAAGCCTTCTACAGGAAAGCCCAGGAGATAATCCATTCCGACAGCGATATGCTCTACGCGATTATCTCCGTGGATATAGACCGCTTCAGGGTCATCAATGACCGCTTCGGCATAAAGACCGGAAACAGGTGTCTGGAAGAGCTGGGGCGCTGCATTAAGGAAAGCCTTAAGGGGGAAAATATAGCCGGCAGATATATGGCGGACGTCTTCTCCATCCTTGTGGCCTACGAACATGAAAGACAGATATTCGACTATATAGATGCCCTGACGGGGAGCTTCAGCTTCGATGCGGCAAGGCGCTGCGGCTCCACCCTCTCCTTCGGGATATATATGATAAATAAGCGCGACATCCCCGTGCGGCTCATGTGCGACAGGGCGAGGATGGCGAAGCAGGAGATAAAGAATAATTCCATTACCAATTTTGCGGTCTACGATGACAAGGTAAGGATACAGCAGAGGAAGATCTCGGAGATCACCTCGCAGATGAACGTGGCCCTCGATAACAATGAGTTCGTCATGTACCTGCAGCCCAAGGTGGACTTAAAGACCGAGAAGCTCTGCGGGGCCGAGGCTCTGGTGAGGTGGCTGCATCCGACAAAGGGCATCCATTCTCCCGGAGAGTTCATTCCGCTTTTCGAGAGCAACGGCTTTGTCAAAAAGCTCGACGAATATATGTGGGAGACGGCCTGTGCCTACCTTGCAAAGCTTAAGAGCATGAACGAGATAATTCCGATCTCGGTCAATATCTCCCGCTTCCATGTGAACAATACGGATCTGGTGCGGGTGCTTACGGATATGATAAACCGAAACGGCATCGACCCGAAGTTCCTGGAGCTCGAGATAACGGAGACGCTATTTACCGACAATGCCGAGGATCTTTACGCCACTATGCAAAGGCTCAAGGACATAGGCTTTATCATAGAGATGGACGATTTCGGCTCGGGTTATTCTTCTTTAAATATGCTAAGGCGCGCGCCTGTGGATATAATAAAGATCGACAGATATTTCATAGATAAGATAATGTCCACCAAGAGGGGCCGTATCATAGTTGAAAATTCCGTTTCCATGTCGAGGCAGCTTGGGCTCAAGGTTGTGGCCGAAGGAGTCGAGACCAGGGAGCAGGCGGATTTCTTAAAGTCCATCAACTGCGATGTGGCGCAGGGCTATTTTTATTCGAAGCCGGTCACTACTGATGAATTTGAAAAACTGCTGAAAACCATGAGGTAGAGCTATGATATTTGTTCGACAGGAGAAGCTTAAAGAGGGAATGAGACTGGCAAAGCCCATTTACAATAAAAAGGGCGTCCTGCTTTATGACAGGAATTCCAAGCTCACCAGACAGGGTATCGAGAGCGTAAGTAATTTCGGGATCATAGGGCTCTATATCCTCGAACCTGCGGAACCCCTGCCTCCGATGTCGGATGAGGACATGGAGTTCGAGCGCTTCACGATGATGTCGACCTTTGCTATCGAGGATGAGCTCAAGGCCATCCACGATAAGGGAAAAAACGATGCGGGCCTTGAGCAGGTAGCTACCCAGATCATAAAAAGATACGGGCATTTGGATCACAAGATCAATTTCGTGCAGTCCTTAAGAAGCCGTGAGGACAGGTATTATAAGCACGCCCTGAATACCGCCATCCTTACCACGATGATGGCCCACAGGCTGAACCTTAAGCATACTCAGCTTCACGACTCGGTGATGGCGGCCCTTATCATGGATATAGGGATGCTCGACATCCCGGACGCCCTAAAGGATAAGGCCGGCGATGAGCTTACGGAAGGGGATATGGAGACCCTGCAGAGGCTGTCCATGGCGGGAACCCGTTATATCGAGGAGGCGACCTCACATACGCCCATAATAAAGAGGATAGCCGTGCAGGCCCTGAGGGAGCTTGAGGCCTACAGCAGGAATGAGCTGGCGGATAAGAGCGGAAAGAGCTATTACGAGGCGAAGGTGGTAAGGCTTGCTGCCATTTTCGACAATATGACAGCCATGAATGACTACGATGAGCCCAGCTCCGAGATCTCGGCCATAAGGTTTTTAATGGAAAACGACGAGATATTTGAACCGGAGATCACGAGCGCCCTTATAAAGTCAATAAATATCGTGGTGCCGGGCTGCTCCGTGGAATTAAACAGCGGGGAAAAGGCCCTTGTCATCAATGAAAATGAAAAGGACATCCTAAAGCCCATAGTTCTGACCTTCTCGGACAATAAGATTATCGACCTGGGCCAGGAGCTGGTCTACGGAGGGATGTATATAAAGGACGTCATGAAGACGATGGACAACCGCTGCGTTGTGGATAAGAGCGCCCTGGCCGGCTTCGGAGTGAATGTTTAGGACAGGGGGAAACTTAAGGGAAAATGATAGATATAGGTCAGATTTTGTCCGAAGCCCGTCGATTGAGGGCTTCGGATATTCATTTAAGCGTAGGCGCCGTGCCTAAATTCAGGATACACGGCGAGCTTACGGACTCAAATTTTCATAAGCTTTCCGCTGCGGAAACCCTTGAGACGCTCGTGAATTTCATGACCCATGAGCAGAGGGACCGCTTCGAGGAAGAGGGGGAGATCGAGCTGTCGGTCTCTATCCGCGACTACGGGCGGCTGCGGGTCAATGCCTATAAGCAGAGGGGGAGTATAACCATAGCCTTAAGGCTTGTGGACAAGGAGCTGCCGGATGCGGCACAGTTTAATATCCCGCCCGCCGTGGTAAGGCTTTCGGCGGAGAAGAAGGGCCTTGTGATCATGACCGGTCCCTCCGGCTCGGGAAAGACCTCGATGCTGGCCGCTATGATAGACGGCATCAATTCTTCAAGATCCTGCAATATCATAACCCTTGAAGATCCTATCGAATTTCTTCATAAAAACAATATGAGCACGATTAACCAGCGCGAGATCGGGCTGGATGTAAAGGACTACCGCACTGCCTTAAAGAGCGCCCTTCGCTCGGATCCGGACGTTATAGTGGTAAACCGGATAAGCGGGCCGGAGGAGGCTTCCCTTGTGCTGACCGCGGCAGAGACCGGGCGGCTCGTTTTTGCCGCTATGTCCACTAATTCCGTGCCCGAGACCATAAGCTCCATCGTGGACATCTTCCCGCCACAGGAGCGGACTATGGCCAGATTCCGCCTTGCGGACAGCTTAAAGGCCATAGTTACGAGGCAGCTCATCCATACTTCACAGGGTATGTCTGTGCCCGCATATGAGCTGCTTTTCATGAACGGGAAGCTCCGTGAGCTCGTCCGCCTGGACAGGTCGGTGGAGCTTTACGAGACGATGAAGGCGGGGGCGGATAAGGATATGGTGACCATGGACCAGTCCTTGACAGCCCTTGTACAATCAGGTACAATCAGTGCCGAAGAGGCGGTGGAAGCTGCCCTCGACCCCGAGGCAATGGCAAAGAGCTTAGGGGTAGATCTTTAATTTTAATAAGGCTGTTCAGCCTTTAAATTTCCTTAAAATCTATAATTAAATAAGCGAGGTATTCTAAGATGTTTTGCAGTGTGGTATCGAGTACCCTCTATGGCATCGATGCAAGGCTCATCTACGCTGAAGCCGACATCGCAGACGATGCAATGCCGTCATTTGAGATGGTGGGTTACCTTGGAAGCGAGGTCAGGGAGGCGAGGGAGCGGATAAGGAGCGCGGTCAAGAATTCAGGTTTTAAACTTCCTTCCAAAAAGATAACCGTGAACCTGTCCCCGGCGGATATGAAAAAGAGCGGCACCTCCTTCGACCTTGCGGAGGCCGTGGCGATCCTTGCGGCAGCGACGGGAATTGAGCCCGGCTCGCTGAAGGATACGGTTATCGTCGGGGAGCTGTCCCTTTCGGGGAGGGTAAAGCCGGTAAACGGTATCCTGCCTATGGTCATGGAGGCCGCGAAACAGGGCTATAAAAGGTTCATCCTACCCCGGGAAAATACCGGGGAAGGGGGAGCCGTCAGCGGCATCAGCGTTATCGGGGTGCGAAGCCTCGAGGAGGCCATAGCCTATCTTAAAGGGGAAAAGGATATAGCACCGGTGCCGCAAGCAGATGGAAATATGGAGGAGACGGGGCGCTATGAGGTGGACTTTGCGGAGCTTAAAGGGCAGGAGCAGGCCAGGAGGGCGGCGGAGGTGGCGGTCTCCGGCATGCATAACCTCCTGCTAATCGGTCCTCCGGGAAGCGGGAAGAGCATGATAGCCAAGCGAATCCCGACCATAATGCCGGCTTTGACCCTAAGCGAGAGCCTGGAGCTTACCAAGGTCTATTCGGCAGCGGGAGCCTTAAAGGAGGACGGGATAATGCGCCTGAGACCCTTTGTCGTAACCCACCATACAACTACGGCCCAGGCCCTTTCCGGTGGAGGAAATTTTCCCCGTCCGGGCCTATGCTCCTTAAGTCTCTACGGAGCCCTGTTTCTCGACGAGCTCCCCGAATTTTCCCGTGCCGCCCTGGAGGCCCTGAGGGAGCCGCTGGAGGACAGGGTCATAAATGTTTCCCGGGTGGGCTGGAAATATACCTTCCCGGCGTCCTTTCTTCTCATTGCCGCTATGAACCCCTGTAAATGCGGCTATTTCCCCGACCGTTCGCGCTGCACCTGTACGGAGGCTTCCATTAAGAAATACCTTTCGAGGATCAGCCGTCCGCTGCTGGACAGGATCGACATTTGCGCCCAGGCGGAGGAGGTCTCCTTCGAGGAATTAAACGATACCTCCAATACCGGGGAGAGCTCGGAGGCGATAAGGCAGAGGGTAATGAAGGCCTTCGAGATACAGCGGCGGCGCTTTAAGGAT
>CAMNBW010000018.1 GCA_946533525.1 uncultured Lachnospiraceae bacterium | reverse complement strand
TCCTTCTTTCCCGATAAAATGCTGTCCACGGTCAGGAAGGACGTCATCATGGAATGGTCTATATTGTTATATCTATGCTGCCCGTTTCGTCCGACACAGTAAAGATTGTCGAATTCGTTCAGATAGCTTATGACCTCATCTATTCTATCATAGGTGTCAAAATATGCGGGATAGGCTTTTTTAACCCTCTCCACATGGGAATCCAACACATCCTCGGGGGACTTTATAAGCCCCATCTTTATTATCTCCTTTATTGCAAAGCGGGTAAACTGCCTGTCACTAAGGCTCCATAATTTGTCGCCTTCATTTGCGAAATATTCCAGCCCCACCCACATCGTATTATTAAGATCCTTCACAAGATAGGGGGACCAGTTGTTGAAAATCTGCATCCGTCCCAGCTTTACCCTTCTTTCGTGGACGTAGATCCAGTTGTCGGGAACGATATTCGCTATTGTGCGCACATTGGTCTTATTTTGAAGATTTAGCTTGCGTACCAGTATCCCTAAGGTCATATAATCCCTGTACGGAAGGCCCTCGGCTATCTCTGCCACCGCCCGGGGCACATCGTTCATGCCCCCGACCAGGTCCTTTATCGGCATGGAGGAGATGAAAATATCCCCTTCAGCCACCTTCTCTGTGCCGTTTTCAATATATCTTAAGCTCTTAAACCTATGCTCCCCGTCGGTTTCAAAGCCCGTGACCCTGGCGTTTCTTATGATCTTTCCACCGAGCTTTTCTATCTCTGCGGCCGTCACATCCCAAAGCTCTCCCGGTCCCAGCTTGGGATAGGAAAATTCTTCGATGAGCGAGGTCTCCACATGACGAGCGCCGCTGCCGGGAAGCATCTTGGAAAAGACGTCCTTTAAAATAGCGACTATGGACAGCCCCTTGACCCTCTGGGCTCCCCAGGAGGGATCTATGTCCCTGGGGTGCCTCCCCCAGAGATTTTCCGTATAGTTCTCAAAGAACATCGAGTAAAGCTTCTTTCCGAAGCGGTTTATATAGAAGTCCTCAAGGGATCTTTCCTCCCGCTTATGAAGCATGCTGGCAATATACGAAAAGCCTACCTCAAGGGTATTTATGAGTCCCATGTTAGTGAAGGTCTCCGGCTTTAATTTTATGGGGTAATCATAAAATTTCTTCTCGAACAGGATCCTTGAGATCCTGCTGCGCTTTAACATAACCCGGTCTTCCTTCTCGGGATCGGGTCCCCCTTTCTTTAAAGAGACCTTTCTGCCGAGGACAATATCGTCATAGGCCGGACGCCCCTGCATCGGAAGCATCTGCTCCCACCAGTCGTTTACCCTCTTTACCTTCGAGAAAAAGCGGTGGCCTCCCATATCCATCCGGTTTCCCTTGTACTCTACGGTCTTGGAGATACCTCCCATACTGCCGCTTTCCTCGAAAACCGTTACCTCTATGTCCTTTCCCCTTTTAAGAAGCTCATAGGCTGCGGTAAGTCCCGCAGGTCCCGCTCCTATAATCAGCGCCTTCTTCATTCAATACTTCCTTCTGTTGCTAAGTTCCTCATATATGCCGGAATACGAGGCATATCTGATTTTATGGATCTCATTTTTTTCAACCGCGTCCCGCACCGCACAGTCAGGCTCATGGGTATGCGAGCAGGCGTTAAAGTAGCAGCCCCCTTTAAGAGCGCTTATCTCCGGGTAATAGTCCTGCAGCTCCATTTCATCGATGTCCGGAACATCCAGAGAAGAAAAACCCGGAGTATCTATTATAAAGGTATTTTCGTTGAGTTCTATAAGCTCTGCGTCCGTGCTGGTCTGTTTTCCCCGCTTAAGCTTCCGGCTAAGCTCCCCGGTCTGGCGAAGCTTAAGATTGGTAAGGGTATTTATGAGGGTGGATTTCCCCACTCCCGAGGGACCCGAGAGCACGGTCACCCTGCCTTCGAGGCACCTCCTTAAATCCTCCTCCCCTTCTCCTGTTTTAGCCGAAATAAATATCAGCTCATGCCCGGAACGGGAATAGATTCCGGCGAACTCCTCCCGCTTTTTTTCATCGGCCAGATCAGTCTTATTTATACAGATGACAACGGGAACGCCTTCGTACCTCTCCCTGATAAGAAACCTGTCGAGAAGTCCCGGAAGGGGCTCCGGAGAGGCGAGGGCAAATATCACCATGGCCTGGTCCACGTTGGCGGCAGCAGGTCTTATGAGGCTGTTTTGCCTGTCATAAATATTGACGATGCTGCCCTCCATATCCTTAACGTCGGTTATCTCTATATCCACAATGTCGCCCACCAGAGGCTTTTTAAGATCCTTCCTGAATATCCCCCTGGGCCGGCATTCAAAAACTTCTTTTGTGTCATCGGTCTTTACATAGTAAAAACCGCCTATTCCCCTGACTATCCTCCCTTTCATCAATCACCGCTCTATAACTGCGTAAATGTCAGCGCCTGCGTGGTAGTCTGCTGCGTCTGGCTGCTTTGTGTAAAGGTTCCGTCGTCATTTTCCTGCCCGGCTACTGTCTGAGTATAAGTCACAGTAAGTAAACCCGTGGGCTCCGTGGCATTATTTATGGTAACGGCCACAGGGAAGCTCGTGGTATTCGACTGGTACAAAATAGCGTTGCCGCAGGTTACTAAAAGCGTCGCCGCGCTGCCCTCAGTATATCCGGGAGGTGCGGCTATATTATATGTGCCGCCGTAGGTCTTTACCGCAGGTCCTAGACTTAATACAAAGTCTACGCTCGACCCCTCTTCCACAGTGGAACCCGCCGTAGGGGACTGGGACATTACCAGTCCGGCAGCCACCGTATCGGAATTCTCCTCGGTGACGGAGGTGAATGAAAGCCCAGAAGCCGTAAGCGCGGTCTTTGCCGCCTGCTCAGTCATGCCCTTAAGATCGGGAACAGTGATGCTCCCTGCGCTGACAGATCCTTTGCCGTTGCTGATTACAAGTATTACGGTGCTCCCTGACTCCGCAGAGCTGCCTGCAGTGGGATTTTGGGAAATAACGTTGCCGGCCTCGACACTGTCACTGCCGGACTCCGTTATATCCACCACAAAGCCCGAATTTTCCAAAGTGACCTTTGCCTCTGCCTGACTTAAGCCCGTAACGTCCGGAACGGAGCTCCCGTTGTCCCCGCTGCTTATTAAAAGGATGACAGTAGTACCCTCCTCCAGCTCATCCCCTGTATTCAGCTCGTTTCCGTCCACATCGGTAATGCTTACCACATTGCCCTTGGACACCTCCGAAGAGGGAACGGTTGTGGAAGTTACGGTAAGTCCTATATTTTCAAGCTCTTTTTTAGCGGTATCGAAGGACAGACCCTTTACCTCGGGCAGCTCTGCCGCCGAGCTTTCGTCGGTCTCTTCCGCGAGGGTATCGGTGCTCGTGGACAGCCCCTTTATCCTTCCCACCAGAACAACTATTATAACCACAATGATGATCGCCGCAACGATCCCCAGTATGGTCATAAGCTTTTCAAGACCGGGAGACATCTCCTCGTCTTCGTATTCGTCAAATTCATCATAGCCGGGATCCTTGCGGGAGCGCCTGCCTTTTACGTTTTCAGGAGCATACTCATCCTCCCTGCTTCGCTTCTGTCTGCTGTCCCTTGTTTTTTTAGAAGAATCACGCCTGGACTTCGCGGCGGCCTCTTTCTTCTTTTTAGCGGACTTTTTACGCGAACGCTCGTCCTTATCCTCCCTTTCGGAGGCTTTTGCCTTGTCCTGTCTGGGTTTCTTCCCCGCCGCCTTCCTTTCGCGCTCCAGCCTTGCGTAAAATTCTTCGTCGCTTTCATTGAGATAATCGTCCTCACGATAATCCCTGCGGTCATACCTGTCGTCGGCATATCTGTCGTCAGCATACCGGTCGTCGGCATATCTGCCATCGTCATATCCGCCCTCATCATATACCGGGCGTCTTTCGTCATAATAATCACCCTCGTCGGAATAACGGGGTTCAGGCTCGTCGTAATACTCCTCCTGAACAGGGCCCCTGCCCCTGTCGGTGCGCTTTCCGGCCGAAGAGCTGAAGGCGTTGAGATCGTCGGCGTCTAAATCTATCATGCCCGTCTGCTGCCTTATGGAACTCATATCCTCTTCGGTTATCATCTTCGTAGCGCCCTGCAGACCTCCCATGGGGATCATCTGCACGAAGTCCTCGTCGGGATTGACCAGGGCCCTCTTAAGGTCGGCCACGAGCTCCGACACATTGAAATATCTTCTGTCGGGATTTTTTTCACAGCATTTATAGATAATATGCTCAACGCTTATCGGAACATCGTCCACATATTCCCTCGGGCTCGGCATTTCCTCCTGAATATGCTTTATAGCTATGGAAACCGCCGTATCTCCATCGAAGGGCACCCGCCCGGTTACCATTTCAAAGAGCACTATTCCCAGGGAATATATGTCGCTCTTCTCATCGGAATAGCCTCCTCTGGCCTGTTCAGGAGAGGTATAGTGTACCGAACCCATAACATTGGAGGTTATAGTGTCGCTCGACGCTGCCCTGGCTATGCCGAAATCCGTAACCTTGACCTTCCCGTCCTTGGAAATAATTATATTCTGAGGCTTAATATCCCTGTGGATGATATGATTGTTGTGGGCGGATTCAATGCCCATGGAAACCTGTATTGCAATGCTCACCGCCTCACGGAAGGTAAGGCGGAGCTTCTTTTCTATGTAATGCTTGAGAGTTATCCCCTCTACAAGCTCCATTACGATGTAGTAAAGGCCGCCGTCCTCTCCCACGTCATATACATTGACGATATTGGGGTGCATTAAGCCTGCTGCGGACTGTGCCTCCGCCCTGAACTTGGAAACAAAGCTTGTATTTTCTGCATATTCGGCCTTGAGGATCTTCACCGCAACATTGCGGTTGAGCTTCGTATCCACAGCCTTAAATACGTCGCTCATTCCTCCGGAGCCTATCCTGCTTATAATTTCATATCGATCTGAAAGTATCATCGTCTCGGCCATAAACTAAAATTCCTTATGTTTAAAATCGGGGATTAGCTCGGCAAGGATAACGGCTATGTTGTCTTTTCCCCCGCATTCATTAGCCTTATCGACAAGGGCATTGACAGTATCCTCTACACTGCCTCCCTCAGCCACAATCTTCTTTATTTCATTCTCGGGCACCATATTTGAAAGCCCGTCCGTACACATCAATATCTTGTCGCCGGCCTTAAGCTTCATATCGAAGAAATCCACCTTAAGATCCTTAACGGCGCCCACAGCCCTGGTGATTATATTTTTATCGGGATGGAGCCTTGCGGCCTCCTTATCGAGTTTGCCGGCCCTCACCATCTCTTCCACCAGGGAATGATCCCGGGTTATCTGGGTAAATTCATCTCCCGCAAGATAGAGCCTGCTGTCGCCCACATTCGCAACATAGAGATACCCGTCCTCCATCACCGTTGCGGCGACAAAGGTAGTCCCCATTCCGTCCTTATCGGGATGTGAGGATGCATCTTCCAAAAGCTTTGCGTTGGCGTTTTCGATTGCAGAGCGGATAAGCTTAATAGGGTTTGTCTCGCTGTCCTCCCTAATTGCTTCCACGACAAAATTGGTCGCAAAGCTGGAGGCGTAGTCTCCCGCATTATGACCGCCCATTCCGTCCGCCACGATAAAAAGATTGGGAAGATTCCCCACCCTCTCCTCAGAGCGGAATACGTAATCCTGATTTACTTGTCTTTTTACTCCCACATCTGTGCGGGAAAAGGACTTTACCATAAATCACCTTTTGCTTCAAATCGGGTAGGGGTGATGAAATCCCCCTGCGCATAAAATCAAGGCATTTATCACGCCTTGTCGATTCCCTAAATACTACCATTTATTTTATAAACAAGCAAGTTTATAGCTTTTTTGCCTTTCGGGCCCTGAGCTGCCCGCAGGCTCCGTCTATGTCCCGCCCCATCTCACGCCTGACTGTTACATTAAGAGCATGCCTTTCAAGCTCGGCCTTAAATTCCCTGACCGCCCTGCTGCCCGGTTCCTTAAAGGCCCTGTCCCGCACCGGATTGACCGGTATGAGATTTACGACACAGTTTAAGCCCTCCAGAAGGCGAAGGAGCGAGTGCACATCCTCTGAGGTATTGTTAAACCCGTCTATCAGGGCATATTCAAAGGTAAGCTGTCTTCCGGTTCTTTCAAAATACCTCCTGCAGGCGGCTATGAGGTCTTTAAGCCCGTATCTCATTGCCACGGGCATTATCTTCTTTCTCTTCTCATCGGTTGCGGCATGCAGGGATATAGCCAGATTTATGCTCAGATCTTCCCCGGCCAGCTCCTCTATCTTTTCAACTATCCCGCAGGTCGAGACCGTGATATTCCTCATGCTTATATCCTGCCCGTCCCTATGGTTGACAAGGCGCAAAAACCTCAAAAGATTGTCGTAATTTTCAAGCGGTTCGCCGCTTCCCATAACGACGATACGCGAGATCTTTTCCGACAGGAGCTTTTGTATCTCATACACCTGTAAAAGCATTTCTCCCGCTGTAAGATCCCTCGAAAGCCCGCCGATGGTGGAAGCGCAAAAGGAACACCCCATATTGCACCCTGCCTGTGAAGAGATGCAGACGCTGTTCCAGCTTCTGTATTTCATGAAAACGCTTTCGATCATGTTCCCGTCGCTTAATTCAAACAGGAATTTTTTCGTTTCATCCAGCTTCGATTCCTGCCTTAATTCCTCCCGCAAAGTAGAGCAGGCGAAATCCTGCTCCAGCTCCTGCTTTAAGCTCTTCGGAACATTGCTCATCTCCTCAGGATTCAGCACCTGACTTTTATGGAGCCACTGAAATATCTGCCCGGCCCTGTAGGGCTTTTCTCCCTTTGAGAGGATCCATTCGGCAAGCTCCTCAGGATAGAGGCTTCTTATATCCTTTTTCTCAGTCCCGGTTTTCATAGTCTCTTAAACACCGCATAATAAAAGCCGTCGGAATCCGTTTGATGGGGCAAAAAGAGCTTCTCTTCCATAAATTCATACCCCAGGCCTTCGATATATTCCTTTTGCATGGAAGTCTCCTCTTTCGTTATTGTACATACGGAATATATGAGTTTCCCGCCCTTTCTCGCATAGTCCCTGGAAGAATCGAGAATTCTTCGCTGAAGAGCGGCAAGAGCCTCTATATCCCCTTCCCGCAGCCTGTACTTTATCTCATTTTTCCTTCCAATTACACCAAGGCCCGAGCAGGGGAGATCCGCTATGACGAAATCGAATTTTTCGACGCTGTCTTCATCGGTCACCGTGGCGTCCTTAAGGCTTATCAGTATATTTTCCAGTCCGAGTCTCGAAGCATTTTCCCTTATAAGAGAAAGCTTCCTTTCGGATACGTCCCTGGCTTCCACATCCCCAAGACCCTTAAGCAGCTGCGCCGCATGGCAGCATTTCCCTCCGGGCGCCGCGCAAAGGTCCAAAACCTGTATTTCTTTATCGGAAGATAAGTCTTTATATCTGTCAATAAGTCTGCCTATGCTCATGGAGCTTATGTCCTGAACCGTAAAGCAGCCCTCTTTAAATTCCGGGAGGTTCGAGAGCATATCGACCCCGCTTATCTCAAGGGCCTCTTCGTTATCCTGTACTTCCTTTACCGTAAGGCCGCGTCCCTTAAGTCTTATTTTTAATTCTTCCCTTCCGGTCTTTAAGCTGTTTACACGGATATAGAGCTTTTCTGACCCGATGAAGCTCTTTAAAATCTGCGCCGCTGCCTCCTCGCCGTAGTCGCGCTTTATAAGCTTAGTTATCCACTCCGGGCAGGAAAAACGCACAGATATATCCTCTATGGAATCGAGCGCTGTCCTGTCCCTGTCGGCACTTCGCAAAACCCCGTTTATATATCCCTTAAGGGCTCCCAGATGCTTTAAACCGGCTAGCCGGACGGTCTCGTTTATGGCCGCGTGGGACGGAACGGCATCCATAAAGTACAGCTGGTACATGCCCTGCCTTAAAAGGGTTCGTACCACGGGCTTTAATTTATTCACTTTGATCCTGGATTTTGTATCGATAAGGTAGTCTAAGAGAATGGCGTTTTCTATGACTCCCTCAGTCAGTCTCTTGATAAATCTTATGTTTTCCCGGCCGAGATAGGCGTAGACCTCCAGTACCTGCGTCAGAAGGGCGTCGGAATTTACTCCCTCCTTCTCCCACTTAAGCAGTACCTCCAGGGAAATAAGCCTTGGATCGTCCTTTGATCTTTTGCCGCCCCTGCCATCAGTCACGGCGGTTTCTTCCTCCGCCGAAGATAAGTATTATACGAAGCAGTGAAAGGATCGAGGCTGCCGCGGAAGCAACATAGGTTAGAGCGGCCGCGGTCAGGACTTTTTTCGCCCCGTAATATTCATCGTCAGCCATAAGACCCTTTTCCTTTATGGCAATAAGCGCCCTTCTGGATGCGTCAAATTCCACGGGAAGCGTAATGAGCTGAAAGAGGACCGAAAGCGAGAAGCACCATATTCCAAGGGTAACAAGCTTATCGCCGAAGGCTCCGCTCGAAAACAAAAGCCCTATCAGGATGATGGGTATACCTATCCTGGAGCCTATATTCGCTGCCGGAACTAAGGCCGAGCGAATGGACAGCGGGAAATAGTTGGTACTATGCTGCATGGCATGACCGCACTCGTGCGCCGCCACGCTCACTGCCGCTATCGATGTATTGGAATAAACGGATTCCGAAAGGTTCACCGAATGCTGCCTCGGATTATAATTATCCGTCAAAGACCCGGCCACACGGTTTATGGAGACACCGTAAATATTGGCGTACTGGAGAAGGATGTCCGCAGTCTGGGCGCCTGTGATCCCCCTGGAGCCGCGCACGCGGGAATATTTTGCGAAAACCGAATTGACATGGGCGCTTGCAGCGATGGAGAGCACAGCGCCTATTAGTACCAATATGTATGTCCAGTCAAAATAACCGTAATACATGGGATAGCCAAAACCGTACATTATTTCAACACCTCCCCTTCACTGACCTTAAAGCCAAGAAGAAAATCATGAACGCTCATTCTTTTTTTCCCTTCAAGCTGTACCTCAGTAAGGACCAGCTCCCCGTCGGAGCACTGTACAGAAATCTCAGCGTCGTTTACGGCAGTAACGGTGCCGCATTCACCGAAAATCCCCTTTCTTCCTACCCTGCTCTTCCAGATCTTGAGCATTTTACCCCCGATATGGGTGTATGCGCTGGGCCAGGGATTTAACGCCCTCACCAGCCTTTCGCATCTGTCCGCGCTGTCCTCGGAAAATTTGAGCGCGCCGAATTCCTTCTTTATAAGCCCCGCATAGGTGGCTTTGCTCTCATCCTGGGCTGTGGGTTGAAGCTTGCCTTCCTGGGCCTCCTTTACGGCCCTAACCGCGGCCCTGGCTCCAAGATGGCTTAAGCTCTCGAAAAGGCTCCCTCCGGTCTCGTCTTCGGCGATCTTTATCTCCTCCTGAAAGAGAATATCCCCGGTGTCCAGTCCCTCGTCCATCTGCATTACCGTAATTCCGGTAACTTTTTCGCCTTCGATTATTGATTGCTGTATGGGAGAAGCTCCCCTGAACTTCGGCAGAAGGGAGGCATGGATATTAATACACCCGTAGGCGGGGATTTCCAAAAGCTCCTTCGGAAGGATCTGACCGAAGGCGGCAACGACTATAATATCGGGCTTAAGCAGGCCTATCTTTTCCACTGCTTCCTTCGCACGAACCTTTTCGGGCTGAAATACGGGAAGGGAATACTTAAGCGCACACTCCTTGACATCCGACATAGCTACGCTCTTGCCCCTGCCCTTTACCCGGTCAGGCTGCGTAACCACAAGAACTATTTCCGTTTTCGCCTGAACCAGCGCTTCGAGGATCACCGCCGCAAAATCCGGGGTTCCCATAAATATAACACGCATTATTAATCTTCCTCTTGCTTTACATCCATAAGGTCGCCCTCGACCTTATCCACATATATCTCACCTTCCAGATGATCCACCTCATGACAGATGGCTCTCGCAAGCAACTCGGTACCCTCCTTCTCCTGAGGCTGCATATTCTCATCGAGGTATACCACCTTTACGTAATTGGGTCTGGTAACGACTCCCGTCTTTCCGGGTACCGATAAACATCCCTCATTTCCCTTCTGCTCGCCGCTTCTTTCGACTATTTTCGGATTTATCAGTACCAGCGGCTCCTCATCCTCACCTAAGTCTATTACTATAAGCCGCTTCAAAATTCCGACCTGCACTGCCGCAAGGCCTACTCCGTCAGCATTGTAAAGCGTCTCAAACATGTCATCGATGAGCTGCTTTATCTTCGGAGTCATCTCCGTGATCTCCTTACTCTTCTTTGTAAGGATCTCATCTCCCATTACTCTGATTGTTCTTAATGCCATCTTTTCCTTCTTCCTCTTGAACTATTTTAGGTGCCTTCAAGAATTTATCTCTTGAAAGGTCCTTAGGACAGGCGGTTTTGCGCCGTCCTACAGAGGATCAAAATCGAACTGCACTCTGGAGCGGGAATCCCTGGCCTCCTGCCTCATCTGCTCGATCCTGTCCTTTATCTGCGTAAGGATCTCATAATCCCCGCATTTTATATAAACCGCAAAGCGGTAAATATCCTTTAATTTGGCTATGGTATCCTCGGACGGCCCCACTGTTTCAGCCTCCTTAACCGTGCGGGCAAGTTCAGCAATATCGCCCGCTATTTTATTCCCGTATGTCTCTTCCGGACTCTCGATAAGTACCTTTAAAAGGTGGGCTGCCGGCGGATAGCCCATTAAAGTCCTATAGGATATTTCCTGCCGATAGAAGCTATTATAATCCTGCCGGGCCGCACTGGCAACCGCATAATTCTCCGGCGAGTAGGTCTGTATGACCACTTCCCCCCTTCGCTCATCCCTTCCGGCCCTGCCCGCAGCCTGGGTAAGAAGGGAAAAGGTTCTCTCGGCAGCCCTGTAATTTAAAGCATATAAGGACATATCTGCGGCCAGGATCCCTACCAGGGTCACCTTCGGAAAATCGTGGCCTTTAACGATCATCTGTGTACCGATAAGTATATCCGCCTTTTCATCCGCAAAGTCCTTTAATATCCTCTCGTAGTCATTTTTCCCCGAGGTGGTGTCCGCATCCATCCTGAGTATCCGGGCTTTGGGGTATTTAAGCTTAAGCTCCGCCTCTATCCTCTGGGTGCCGGCCTTCATCCCTCCCACATATTTCGAATTACACTTCGGGCAGATTTTAGTAACAGGCGTTTCGTATCCGCAGTAGTGGCATTTAAGCTTCCCGCTCCTGTGATAGCTTAAGGATACGTCACAATGGGGACACTTGAACACATAGCCGCAGGCCCTGCAGCTTACAAAGCCCGCATAACCCCTTCTGTTTATAAAGAGCATTATCTGTTCCCGGCGCTTAAGAGCCCCGTTCATAAGCTCCGTAAGAGTCCCCGAAAACATTGTCTTATTGCCGTTTAAAAGCTCCTGTCTTAAATCCACTGTATGGACCGAGGGCAGAGCCGCCCCCTTTGCCCTGTCGTTTAGCTGCCACAGCCTGTATTCCCCGTTTTCGGCCCGGTAATAGGCATCGACGGAGGGAGTCGCGGAGCCTAAGACCACCGAGGCCCCGGTAAGCCTTGCCCTTTCTATCGCAGTCTCCCGGGTGTGGTAGCGCGGCATGTTTTCAGCCTTATAGCTTCCCTCATGCTCTTCGTCGATAATGATTATCCCGAGCTTTGAAAAAGGAGTAAAAAGGGCGGAGCGGGGTCCTATCATTATATCTATAAGTCCCTTTGACGCCCTCTCCCACTGATCGTACCTCTCCCCGGCCGAAAGCCTGGAATGCATATAAGAGACCCTGTTTCCGAAACGCCTTACGAAACGCATAACCGTCTGGAAGGTAAGGGCTATCTCGGGTATCAGCATTATAGCCTGCCTCCCGGAGGCGATCACATGGGCTATGAGCTCCATATATACTTCGGTTTTCCCGGATCCCGTCACCCCGTGCAGCAGGTAGGTCTTCCTCACCCCTCTGTCATAGTCGTCCTTAAATTCCTGTGCCAGAATGGCCTGCTCTTCATTTAGCTCTGTCTTTTTGACTCCGGACACCTGTCCAATATCCGGGCTCCTGTACTCCTCATCGGAAACCACCCTGACCATCCCCAGCTTTTCCATGGCATTTATGACCGCCGGGGTCGTATGAAGCTTATCCGTGATAAGGGACATTTCCGCTCCGTCTTCATCCATAAGGGCCGCAAGGACCCTGGCCCTGGCCACCTGATGCTTATGCAAAAGCCCGGCATGGACGCCTGCCGCCTCCCCGGGCTCTAAGTTCAGGTATACGACCCGCTTTACCCGGCGTTTCACGCTGGCTCTTACCGGCAGCACGGTTTTAAGGGACTGGATCAGAGTACCCCCGTAGTGCCTCTTCATCCATACCGCAAGCCGGATGAGTTCGTCGTAACACTTGTTATTCTCATCCACCACCGCAAGGGAGTCTATATCCTTTATCTTTTCCTCCGCCAGCTTGGGCTCCTGCGATATATCCACGACATAGCCCTTTATCTGCCTGCCTCCCTTTCCGAAGGGTACTAAGACATAAGCCCCGGGAACTATTTTGTCCTCCAGCTCACCGGGGATCCTGTACTGAAACGGCTTATCAAGTTTTTCTGAGGATATTTCGATTATTATGTCGGCGTATTTGTATTTGTATTTCATTCCTGCTTTCATCATGAGACTGCATTGTTCGATAACGCACGGTATTTACCCACTTTGCATTTACTTGAATTCGGTTTTGACAAACAAGTTTTACAATAGCTTGTATTATTTTATACCCAAAATGTTAAAATAAATTCTGAAATTTATCTTGCAATTCTCCGTGTTATTCTTGCATGATTTTATCGTTTTTTCCTGTAAAATACAGTAATTTGCGGTGTTATTTTATTTTGCACCCATATGTTGATGTTAAATATTATCAATTCCTTCAAAAATTCTCACTCCTGAAGGGTAGTGCAGTCTTGAGACGGGCTATTTCAGCCCCTAATTTTTTCTTCTTCTAAGATTTCCGCTATGAGCACCCTCTCATCCATCGGATGCTTGACCCCGTGTATCTCCTGGTAGTCCTCGTGACCCTTTCCCGCCAGGATTATAACGTCGCCGTCCTGTCCGTTCTTTATTGCGTATCTAATGGCCTCTTTCCTGTCGGGTATTTCGATGTATTTACCATCGGTCTTCTTAATTCCCGTAACTATGTCGGCTATTATATCCATGGGCTCCTCATCTCTGGGATTGTCTGAGGTTATGATCGTGAAATCGGCGAGCCGCCCCGAAACCTCTCCCATCTCGAAGCGTCTGGCCCTTGACCTGTTACCTCCGCAGCCGAAAAGACAGACTATCCTCTCCGGTCTGTATTCCCTTAAGGACAGGAGCAGGCTTTCAAGAGCCATGGCATTATGCGCATAGTCTATGAAGAGCGAAAACCTGTCCGAAACATGTATCCTCTCCATCCTGCCCTTCACATGGGCCTTTAAAAG
>CAMNBW010000017.1 GCA_946533525.1 uncultured Lachnospiraceae bacterium | reverse complement strand
ATTTTACTATAGCCTCTCTTCCTCCTCAGTGCAAATTCTTTTTTGCCGATGATTTACCCGATCTTATAAAGCCATCTCCTTGTCTTTACGTATAAAATACATTATACTTATACATGTTTCACAGTTGAGCATAACTCCGCCCTAAGTGACGGCAGAAAGGTAAAAATGGAAGCGAATATCCAGGCCAAATTGGAAGCCATACTTTCAGGCAAGCTTAAATATACATCCTCAAATCTCGCCTTCAACATGCTTATATCCAAGCTGCAGAAGAAGGTCAAAGCCGATTCTGAATGTATGGCCGACTGTATCAAAGATATAAATGATTTTGTGACGAAATATCCGATAGTCGCAAAGGTAGACTTTATAAACATAGCTGCGCTTTAAAAACCCGCTGATTTTTAAGGAGGTTGATGAAATGCTTGTAACACCAGAAGAAGCCGCTGCTTTGATCAATGAAGGTAAGGCTTTGCATATAGCCGGAGACGATTCGGCGCTCTCCCGTCTTCCCAGGGGTAAATGGATTGGAGGCACAACTCCCTATTTCATAACTGAGGAGGGGGGTATCTTCACGAAGGAGAAGCTCTTCGTAAATGAATTTGACTTTGCCGGTGATGTGCGCATTGCCACCTACGGTAAATACAATGTCTTTCAGATTCTCGAGGACTGCTTTGACAACGGCCTGACCATGCTGATACTGCCTTATGGCGCGGATATTATCGCCAAATACGCAAAGGAAGCCCCGGATGTGGAGGAGCTTCTGACTCACCCCACCATAGGCTGGGTGTCCGGCTTTGACCTGGCCTCCCCCGAGCAGGCGAAGGTCTATAACGGCCTGACCGGAGAAGCCTTTTCAGACAGGGCCGTAGCCATGCACCTTATGCTTCCCGCAGATAAGGCGGCCGTCATCAATATCGTGAACATATTCGAAGACGATAAGACCGATCCGGTCATCACCTTCCGCGAAAACGAGCTGAGCGTCAGAAAATGCGTTGTCAACGGTCATGAGGTCAATCTGGCCGAATACATAAGAAAGCACAGGATCGACACCAATCTGCCTCTCGTGGCCGACTATAACGGAGTTTATATCAATACCTCCATAAAATCCGTGGAGGAGGAAAGGGTGGAGCTCTACGCTCCCGTATTCCGGAATATTGAATACCGCTTTGCAACCGCTATTTCCGATTATGTGGCTGAATTCAAAAAAAAGGTGGACTCCTCGGGAGCAGTAGCTCCGGTGCTGTCCTGCAACTGCATACTGAACTATCAGTACGGCGGACTTGAAGGCAGAAAGATACCTCCCTTCACGGGCCCCGTGACCTTCGGCGAGGTTGCCTACCAGCTTTTAAACCAGACCCTCGTATATGTGGAGATAACAGAATAAATATCTGTCAATGATCTATTTGTATTTGCGCTATCGAAAAAAAAGGCTCAGCTCGAGCCTTTTTTTACTGCCTTTAAGGCATCCCTCTGTATATCAGGATTGTAGGAAAGCATGGCCGGCAGGTCCTTCCCCTTTAGCCTCCGGTCGATATAATTGCGGGTCAGAGTGACTATTAGCGGTATCTGGGAGATAAGGCCTATAAGATTCGGTATCATCATCAGCCCGTTAAAGGTATCGGAAATATCCCAGGCAAGATTGGATTCCATAACTGCCCCGAAAATTATAAGAAAAACAAAAATGACACGGTATATCTTGGCCCAGAAAAGACCGAAGAGATACTCGGTGACCTTGGCTCCGTAATAGGACCAGCCCAGGACCGTGGTAAAGGCGAATAGGGTTATGGACACCACCACAAACCATTCGCCGGCCTGTCCCAGGGAGCTTCCGAAGGCCTTCGCCACCAGCGTCGAGTCGTTCACTCCCTCCATTACCCTTCCCGTGGAAAGATCGATGGCCCCGGAGCTTAGGACCACAATGGCCGTCATGGTGCAGACCACGATGGTATCGAAAAAGACCTCCGCTATCCCCCACATTCCCTGCCTCACCGGCTCTCTGGCACAGCTGTTGGAATGAACCATTACAGAGGAGCCCAGGCCCGCCTCGTTTGAAAACACTCCTCTCTTACAGCCGTTTTTTATCGTGTTAAAGGCAAGCTCCACGGCGCTTCCCGCGGCACCTCCCCTGATTGCCTCCGGCCCCAGGGCAAATTTAAAAATAGCCGCAAATATGCCGGGAAGCATATTTATATGCATTAAGACCACCATAAGGCACCCGAGGATATAAATTACAGACATAAGGGGAATAAGCTTTTCAGAGACAGCAGAAAGTCTCCTGAAGCCTCCCATGATTATGAGGCCCGAGGCCAGCATTAAGGTAAGGCCGATGAGCCAGTCGCCTCCGGGCACTCCCAAAAAGGAGCCGATATTGAGACCGGACAGAAAGACGGACTCAAAATTTATGGTTATCTTGTTTATCTGGCTCATATTGCCTATGCCAAAGGAGGCAAGGATGGTAAAGACACAAAACAGCACCCCCAGCACCTTGCCGAGGCGCCTGCAATTTTTTAGCGATCCCAGACCGTCCTCCAGATAATACATGGGGCCGCCGGACCAGGCTCCCTCCCTGTTCCTGCGCCTGAAATAAACTCCCAGGACATTTTCGGAATATTTGACCATCATCCCCAGAAAGGCCGCTGCCCACATCCAGAATACGGCTCCCGGCCCTCCGACACATATCGCGGTGGATACTCCGACAATATTGCCTGTGCCTAGAGTGGCACAAAGGGAGGTACAGAAGGCCCTGTACTGCGAAAGCGCTCCCGCATCGTTGATGATACGGCCCTCACCCCTTATGATCCTGAAGGTTCCACGCCACCAGTCCTTTAAATGAGTTATCTGAAAAAAGCCCGTGGCCACAGTACATATGAGTCCTGTTCCCAAAAGCAGGGCCAGACCGAGGGTTCCCCACGCAATGCCGTTGACAGCGTCATTTATCTTAATAACCGTTTCCATTTAATTACTCATCCTTCACCTAAAACCTGCAGGATACCGTCGTAATCGTAGTTCATGACGCACTTACGCACTGCACCGATCCTCTCGCTGTCACCTTCGGGAAGCGAGTAGTCCCCCAGCTCTCCCAGTATCTCCTCTATGGCTTCATGGTCCATTGCGTCGGCCGCCTCCCTAAGCCCCTCATATACGCTTTCCAAAAGGGCTTCATCGGCCAGCGGCCTGTCGGCTGCTTCCTCTCCGGCCTCTTCTTCAAAAATTCCGGCCAGCACCTCCCGGTATTTAAGATAGGATTCCATGAAGACCTCATGATTCCCGCTTATATACTCCAGATCAGAAGCCTTGCCCGCATCCTCGAGAAGCTGGGCCTTATCCGACAGCTCCAGGGCTCCGATAAGCTTTGCCGAGCTTTTGAGCGCGTGGACCTTTATCGTATAGCTCTGCCAGTCCCCGGACCTGTAATATCCTTCTATTTCCTGAGCCTTATCCGGGATCGTTTCATAGAAGATCTTAAGCACCGTCTTAAAGGCGTCCTCCGAGCCGCTGTTTGCTATAGCGGCCTCAGGATCTATACCCTCTATATTCCTGTACCATTCAGGCTCTGCCGGGGGAACAATATCCTCGGCCTCTTCCTCCTCATTCCAGGAAACTTCCTGCATATCCTCCATTGTCTCAGCGGCGCCATCGTCCAGCGCACCCGGGGCCGGGTCGCTCCCCTCATCCTCCTCGCCGGAAAGATATTCCTCCTCATACTGGCTGATATATGAGCCGATATTATAGGCCTTATTTGTCTTTACAAAGTACATTATACCGAAGGCTCCGGGGCCGCAGTTGGATGATATGGCTGCGGAGGCCTGCTTAAAGACCACATGCTCAAAGTAGGCGTACCGGCTTATCTCTTCCCTGATCCATAAAAGCGTCTCCATGGGGACGTCCGCGTATGTTATGAATACCAGCTCAGAATCCGGGATTATATCTACCGGAAAGGCCTTTTTAATATACTGCTTATAAGCATTTTGCCTCCAGCCCATCCATATACCGCCTAACGTGGTCATATCATCCCGCATTCTGATGCAGGGATGCAGGTTAAAGGCCCTCGCAATGCTGTGGAGCCTTGAACTGATACGCCCTCTTTTAGCCATATATTCCGTAGTATCTATTATGAAGCTGCACTGAATACGGCGCTTCACCGCCTCCAGCTCCTCTATGATGTCCGACACGGGGAGATTTTGCTGGGCAAGCTTACAGGCTATGAGCACAAGGATACCCGTTGCGCTGGAGATACATTCCGAATTTATGACCGTTACGTTATCAAAAGATCTGGCCGCTTCGGAGGCTATCCTGTAATCCGAGCTCATGCTCGTGGTTACGGCTATATGTATGAGATTGTGGGCTCTCTTTAATACGTCGGCAAAGAAATCGGTATATGCCGCGCCGTCAGGGGGAGCGGATTCCACCTCCCTGCCCGAACGCATATAACGGACCAGCTCATCCGCGCCCATCTGAACATAGTCCTTAAAGGTACCCTCCTCGGTCTTAATGCGGAAGGGAAGGACGGCCAGATTTAGCTTCTCCTCAATATCATCGGGGAGGTCACAAAGACTGGTAGTGGTAATGACCACGGGGTCCTTGCGGGTATAATCGGTGGTCCTGATGTCGTCCGAAATTCCGCCCATACTGTTTTTGACGAATACCTTTTCCTTGGGCAGATACTTAATGAGAGCCGCCTCCAGGGAAGCCCCCGACACCGGCTTGACCAGATACCCGTCAAAGCCCACCCTGCTGTAGAGCTCCTTTGTATCGCTTCCCGCATTGGCAGTGAGCACTACCACCGGAGTGGCTCTGTTCAGGCTTCCGACCTGGCTCCTGAGCTTCTCGAGACATTCGATGCCGTCCATCTCCGGCATAAGATGATCCATTAATATGACGTCATAGTGATAGGTATTTGCCAGCTCCAGTGCCCTGCTGCCTCCGGTGGCTGTATCGATAAACATATCCGTACCGTCCATCAGCCTGCACTCCACCTCCAGGTTCATCTCATTGTCGTCCACTATGAGTATCCTGGCCTCCGGAGCCTGGAAGCTGCTCTCATAGACTGTCCTCGCTGCCGCCGACTGGTTATGGATATTTAATTCCCCTATGGGTTCTGGATCCGACATACCCTGGGGGAGAGAGACCGTAAAGGTAGAGCCTGCACCGTAGATACTGTTTACCTTGACGGTTCCATTCATAAGCTCCACAAGCTGCCTGACGATGCTAAGTCCCAGTCCGGTTCCCTCTATATGCCTGTTCTTCTCTTCATCGACACGCTTAAAGGCATCAAACAGATGGGGAAGAGCCTCCTTCTTTATCCCCATTCCGGTATCGGTCACTGATATCAGCAGCAGCTTCTTATTTTCATCCATCTCCTCCATTTCAACATGGAGCTCAATGGAGCCTTCCGCGGTATATTTTACCGCGTTGTTTAAAAGGTTTATGATTATCTGCTTTATCCTTACCTCATCTCCGTAAAGCACCGAAGGGAGGCCGGGGTCGACGCTCACATTGAATTTAAGTCCCTTCTCATTGGCCTTGAGCCAGATCATGTTCACCACTTCCGAAAGCAGCTCGCCGATCCGGTAGTCTACGGGAACTATCTCCATGCTTCCGGCCTCTATCTTCGAAAAGTCCAGGATGTCGTTTATCAGGGCCAGAAGCAGCTTTCCCGCTCCCTGTATTCCTGAGGCATCCCTGACTATTTCATCAGTAGCCTCCTGGTTTCGAAGCACCAGCTCATTGAGTCCCAGAATGGAATTAATGGGGGTTCGAATCTCATGGCTCATGCTGGAGAAGAAGCGGTTCTGGGAGCGTGTCAGCTCCTCCGCCCTCTTGGCCTCCTTTTTGGCCCGCTCATTCTCGTCTATGAAAAGCCTGCTCTGCAGCCAGGACATGACCGAGCAGACCGTCCCCACAAGTACCAGCGAGATAAAGAAATCTATATAAAAGACCTTCCTCGTATGAGTGAGCACCCATTCGGGATGAATATACTCTATGAAGAAGCACACCGCGGCTATAAGGGCCAGGGCGACGGACACTATGATCCTCCATTTTCCGGATATTACGAGCCCCACATACATATAGGCAAAAACGAACCACAGAACTCCTCCGCCTTCCACGCCTCCCCCGAAGAAGAACAGCGAGGGCAGCACAACAATCACCAGAAAGGCTACGACGATCCGGCTGGCTGTAGTAAGCTTATTCTTAGCCATAAAGCCTATGGTGATGGAAGGCACCGCCACAAGGATGGCTAAAAGAAGTATCAGCTCTTTTATATTTTCCCCCGTCAGAATATCCCCGATAAGGGCGATGAACACCGTCAGTTCACATATTGCGGTGAGACCGATGAAGACTCTTTCGGAGAAAGGTCTGTTATGGTCCCAGACGGCTTCATAAAGTGATCTCAATATCTTTTTTAAACCCATGCTTCTCTCCCCCTGTTACAGCCCGGAATCGGGAAATACCCGAAGGATCACTCTGTCAAAGTCAGCCATATTTATGGGCTTGGCTATAAATCCGTCAAAGCCCTCCTCAATAAACATCTCCCTGGCTCCGGAAACAGCATTGGCCGTAAGGGCTATGACCGCCACCTCCCTGCCGGCCTCCTCCGCCTCTCTTTTAATAAGCTTCATGGCCTCCACTCCGTCCATCTCCGGCATCATGTGATCCATGAATACCACATCGTAGGCATTGGCCCTATAAAGGTTTATGGCCTCCCTGCCGCTTTCCGCGGTGTCGATTAGCATTTCGTAGTCCTTAAACAAGCCTGTAGCCACCACAAGGTTCATGGGCTCATCATCCACTATGAGGGCTTTGATACCCTTGAGCACCGGCTTTGTCATGCTGTCGGAGATCTCTATATCCCTGGCATCTCGCCCTTCGTTTAATATCTTTATAACAGGATAGGCATAGAGGGGCTTGGGCATTACAATTACCTGGCTGTCAGGGCCGGGCTTAAAGTCCTGCGCCGCGGAGACTGCGATAGTTATGTCCTCCTTGCCTATCGCATCGAAATATCCCCGGTTCTCCTCGTATTCCTCCTGTCCCATAAAGATATGGGTGACCTTCAGCTTCTCTCTTAAGCGCTCCACCTCATAAACCGTGTCCGCGGAGTATAGGGGAACATGCACCCCCGTAGCCAGAGTGGTGGCCATGGAGCGGTAGAATTCCCTGACTCTGGGAACCTTATATTTTTCAGGTCTGACATGGAAAAGAATGTCCCCCTCAAAGGTTCTCGACAGAGCGAGGCAGGGAGCGGGATTTACGACAGTCTGAGGGATGGTCACCCTTATAGTCGTGCCCTTTGACTTCTTGCTTTCCACCTTTACAAAGCCCCCCATCCTGTGGGCAAAGCCGTAGACGATGAAAAGACCTATACCTATGCCCCCTGAGCTTCTGTCCCGGCTCTTATCGGCCTGGAACATCCCCTCTGATACTGCATGGATCGCCTGCCAGTCCATGCCTATGCCCGTATCCGTCACCTCGATGCAAAGATTGACCCCCTGATCCGTCTCCTCGGCAGTAAGTCTTATATATATACCTCCAACCCTGGTAAATTTTACCGCATTGCTTAAAAGGTGCCTGAATATCTTGTGGAGCTTTTTTACATCTCCCCTCATCATTTCCGGGACCTTGGGGTCCATATCCACCACGAGCTCCAGCTTTTCGGTATTGTCCATGGAGCGAAAGCCCGTAACCACATCGTTTATGAGGGAGGTGCTCATGTAGTCATTCTCCTCGAGCACAAGCTTCTGCCTCTTGCATTCGGTATAGTCCTGTATGTCCTCGATCTGATACGCGAGCCTGATGCCGGCCTCCTTGATGGAATTCGCCTCATACCCCACACCACTTTTGATCAGCAGGTCCGACATTCCGTTCACCACGTTAACGGGAGTTCTGAGCTCATGGGAGATATTGGAAAGAAAGTCCTCCATATCCGCGTCGTAGGCCTCTATCCTTTTATTCTTCTGCTCGTCGGTCATAAGCGCCTCAGCCCTTATGCGTATTACCTTCACGCAGCAGATATATACCATCATGACAAGGGCGGCATGAAGAAGATTCCCGATGATATATGTCAGGACCGGGGTTCCTCCCGTCCTGTCCCCGCGGAGCACGAACTGAATGATCATAAGGATAATAAATTCCAGAAGCAGCAGATTCATCATATAGATGCGGTCAAAGAAGGCGTAGAGCGCCATTATAAAAGCCGCGACCACCGACAGGCCGGATAGAGCCTCCTCATGGACGCCGTAAAAGAACAGCGCCAGCATTGCAAGTACAAAATAATAGACCCTGCGGATGCCGTAGTCAGCCCTTGCGGAAAGATACATTGCCCACATGGAGATCACCCCGGCTATAATAAGGGGAGGCACCCAAAATTCCCATTTGAGGATAATACTCTCTATGGTGAGCCCTATAAATGCCGCCGAGGCAAGCAGGATGATAAACCTTTCATTTTGTCTGTAGTTCATACTCTTCCTCCCGGTCAAGAGCGTCTGCGCGGCGAAGCGCGTGAAAAATAAGACCTTTTAAGAGAGCTTTTCCTGAAGATATAAGAGCAGATCTGCCCTTGTGGTGGATTTCAAAACATACCCCTCAGGCTTTAACTCCATCACCCTCTGCACTCCCTCTCTTGTACCGACTCCTGTAAGGAAGATGACCGGAATGTGGCTTGTGGCCTCCTCCTGCCTGAGCATCTGAAGCACCTGTGGTCCATCCACCACCGGCATCTCATAATCCAGCAGAATAAGATCCACCTCATGCTTAAGGAGGAACGTTATAGCCTGCATCCCCGCGGTCACGATAAAGGTCTGGTAAGTGCCTTTTATCCATTCACTCACCATCCTGGCGTAGGAGGGATCGTCATCAACTATCAGTATCTTTTTCAGGGCAGCATTCTTTACCGACCCCTTCAGGGCTTCCTCTATAGTCATGGGAAGGGCCGAAACGTCCACAGGCCTGTTCAGCCATTTTTCTCCATGCAGTATCGGCAGCTCAGCTATGAGCTCATCGTGAAACTTTGAGTCTCCGATAAGTATCATGCAGCCTCCGCTGCTGTTTATTTTTTCAGACATATTGGACAGCAGCTTAAGCTTGCCTCTGTCGGTGACAATATCTGTCGGCAGGTACAGTATAAAAAGCTCCGGGCTCTTAAGATGAGCCTCCAGCCTGTCAAAATCCTCCTTAAGGAGAGTGACCCTGTATCCTGAATCGGCAAGCTTCCGTTCTATCCCCTTCACAACCACGCTGTACTGAAAAGCTATAACAACAATGTGTCTGTTATCTGTTCCCATCTCCCGGCCTCCTTTCTGAAGCTTCAATTTCTGTTATTTTCAAGACTGAGAAATGACATTGCATATTCTATTCTCACCCTCTCCTGATACCCTTTTTTCTCCCAGGCTCCCATGATACGCCGTACTACAGTCTCTCCATCCTTTTCCGTGAGCTGCGGCAGGACCACAAAGAAGCGGTTTTGGCTGCACTGGAATATTATATCGTATCTTCTTAAGGAAGAGCGAAGCACCGCTCCGAACTCCGCCATGATCTCGGAAAAAAGCGGCCCCTTCTCCTCAGCGGAGATTTCAAAAAGGACCCTGTTCACAACTCCCTCGAAGCGGTCGAGAAAGCGCATGATAAAGCGGTATTCCCATACAAATACATCCTGCCCCAGAAGCATCGCGCCCCTTCCGTCGCCCCTCTCCTCTACTATCTGGGTCAGACGGGTGATCTCCCTGTTAAGATCCTTCTCCATATCAGCATCTTCTTTCGGGACATCGTAGACCTGGAAGCTGTGTTTTCCATTCTGCTTTACCCTGTAAAGAGAGCTGTCGGCATACTGGAAGAGAAGCTGATAGTCCTTTGAATGCCCCGGGGCAAAGGCCGCCCCCACGGATATTCCTAGGGGAATCCCGTGATCCTTTCCCATAAGGGCTTCAGCCCTTTTACTGAGCTGGTCATTTAACCTGTTGGTAAGGCCGGCGACCTCCGCAGCCTCGGAGACCCCGGCAAAAAAGGCCATAAATTCATCTCCGCCGATACGGCTGACAACATCATTTTCCCTGATATTATGGCGGAAAACATCCGCAAAAGCCTCCAGGACGCGATCCCCCATATCATGTCCATACAGGTCGTTTACCAGCTTAAAGTTGTCCAGATCAAGGATCGTGAGCGCCCCTGTAGCGCTTTCACACAGCTGGCTTACCTTTTCGATACCGCTGGCTTTGTTTAAAAACCCGGTAAGCTTGTCAAGCCTTGCCTCTTCCGTGAGGGACTCTATAGTCCTGCTGTTCTCTATGGTATTCTTTATTCGCTTTACCAGCACATCCCTGTCAAAGGGCTTTCGTATAAAGTCTGAGGCACCGGCCTTTAAGCCTCTGCGCTCAGTTTCCTTATTATTCTCTCCGGTAAGGAAGATAACGGGTATCCTGCCCTTCCCCTCTTTTTCCTCCAGCATACGCAGAGCCTTGTAGGTCTCAAAGCCATCCATCCCCGGCATGAGTATATCCAGCAGGATTAGATCCGGCTCATTTTTTCCCATAAATTTCAAAAGATCGCTTCCCGAACGCAGACAGCTCACCTTCATGTCGTTGGCACTTAAAAGATTCCTTGCGTTCGTAAGGCTCAAAGGCTCATCATCGACTACAACTACCCAGTATCCCATACTTTTCCCTTACTCTAATATCTTTAAAATCGCTCCATAATCATATCCGTCAGCAGCTTCCCTTATCTTTTTCCAGCGCTCCCTCTCGGCTTCCGGCATACTGTAGGAATTCATCTCATCGAATATTTCCGACAGGACATCACAGTCCATATCGTCCGCGGCCCTGCGTATTTCCTCATATACCTCCGAGATCAGGGAAGGATCCGCCTCCGGCTTCCCATCATTGCTTTCCTCACTGAATATCCCTGAAAGCGGCTCCTTGAAGCTCCTGAAGCTTGCCATGAAAGCCTCATGATTGGCATAGATAAATTCCAGGTCATCATTTTTTCCCGCATCCTCAAGTCTCTGTGCCGCCTCCCCTAAAGAATCGGCACCTATTATCTTAGCAGAACTCTTCAGAGCATGCACCTTTATGGTGTAATCGGTAAAGTCTCCCTCCGAATAAAAGCGTTCTATCTCCTCCGCCCTGTCCTCCAGAGAGGTATAAAAGACCCTGAGCAGGGGCAGATACGCCTCCACCGAACCGCTGTTGTTTATCCCCTTGGACAGGTCGATGAGCCCAAGACCCTTAAGGGATTCAAACTCCTTTGGAAGCTCCTTCTTTTCATTGTCCTCAGAAGCACGCTCCTCTGCACGAAGCTCCACCTTTTCACTGGGCAGATAGCTTATCAGCAGTCCCTCCAGCTTCCCGGAATCTATCGGCTTGGTCAGATAGTCGTCAAAGCCCTCGGAGATGTATTTACTCCGGGCTCCTGAAATGGCATTGGCAGTAACACATATTGCCGGAGTTTCGTAATTCGGATTCTCCCTCTGCGCGCGAAGCTCATGAAGGGTCTCGATCCCGTCCTTTTCGGGCATCATATGATCCAGGAATATGATATCATATTTTTTCTCAAGGCTGCGGGCTAAGCATTCGTTTCCGCTGTCCGCGGTATCTATCCTTATTCCGGTCTGGTTTAACAGGCTCTCAAATACCATAAGGTTCATCGGGTTGTCATCTACTACAAGGAGCTCGGCCTCAGGGGCATAGAGCCTCTCCTTGTAGCCGGTGTGGCTCTTAAGCTGCTCTTTAAAAGAAGCTTCGTAGTCTCCGAGGCCTTCCCACTTTACGACCTGCTGCAGCACCGAAAACGAGAACATGGAGCCCATACCGTAAACACTCTCCACATTTAAAGAGCTTCCCATCATGGAAAGGAGGCTCCTTGTGATATTCATGCCAAGACCAGTCCCCTCTATATTGCGGTTGCGCTTCTCCTCAATGCGTTCAAAGACGGAGAAGAGCTTTTTCATATCCTCCTCTTTGATTCCTATACCGGTATCCCTGATCCTTACCTTAAGGAGTATCCTGTCAGGTTCATCAGGAACCTTTTCATATGTCAGTGCAAAGATAACGCCTCCCTTTTCAGTATATTTTACGGCGTTGCTTAAAATATTCGTGATCACCTGTTTTAAACGTATATCATCGCCTTTAAGGAACCTGGGAGTGGCACTGTCAAAGTCCAGCGTCATGGACAGTCCCTTTTCATCGGCTCTGGAGCGCATCATTACTACCAGATCGTTAAGCATCGAAGACAGGTCATATTCAACAGGTACTATCTCCAGCTTTCCCGATTCGATCCTGGAAAAATCAAGAATATCATTCACAAGGCCCAGGAGCGTATGTCCCGCTACCCTGATATTTTCAGAATAGGACAGTATCTTTTCGTCACCGCATTCGCGCAGGATCATCTCATTCATACCTAAAACGGCATTGATGGGCGTCCGTATCTCATGAGACATATTGGACAGGAAGGAGGACTTTGCTTCGCTGGCCGCTATAGCGCGTTCGGACATGTCTATCAGCTTGTCCCTCTCCTGTTTCTCCTTGTCAATGTCCTCAGTAAGCCACAGCACACGCCGCACTCTTCCCTCTTCGCGCTTCGATACGATAAATCTTCCCCTGCGCCACTTTTTTTGCGTATTCTGATACTCTATGGCCATGGTATCCTGCCCGTTAAGCCTTTCCTCCAGAGTATGAAGATCGGTAAACTTAAGAACTTCATCTTTAAATGCCTCATCCGTAACGCCGTCCATGACCTTTTGCAGGGTTTTTGCAGCATCGGTGCGGCTGCTCCCTATATACTGACCGATAAGGTTGCTTTCAGACTTTATTTCCGCAAAGGAATCGGTAAAAAGATCCATTTCATGGGAGGTCATATAGATGTTGGCGATGGAGGAAAGCTGGCTGCTTAGCTTTTCAGCCAGGACACTTCGTCTGTTGGAATCTGTCATTATGAGACCGATTATGACCACTATGGCAATAACGATGAGGATCGTACCTAAAAGGATCCTGTTGAGGGAGCCGATGGCTTCGGTAGCATCCTTTACGGCAATACAGTGCCAGTCGCCCTGCAGGACTTCCGAATAAACTATATAACGGACTCCGTTATATGCAATATCGAAGGAAGCATCATTTGTTTCATTCAGCCTTGAAGCGATAGCTGCTCCCAAGGTACCCGTCTCCTCGAAGTAATTCTTTCCTACCTCTGACTTATCCGAATGTGTGACGACAGTTCCGTTGTCATTTATTATGATCTCAACATCCGCATTACCCGAGGCCACCGCCTCCTCCGTAAGCTTCTGGATGTGGTCTAAGGACACATCCACGGAAACAACGCTTGTGCTGTCGAACAGGGATTTACCGATCGCCAGCATAACGTTTCCCGTCTGAACATCCATATAGGGGTCAAGTATGGTTATTTTTCCGCCGCCCTGAACCGGTTTGATATACCAGGGCCGCTCAGTCGCATCAAAGCCCTCAGGCGGCTCCCAGTTTGTTCCGCTGAAAAACCTGCCGTTGACATACCCGTAAAGGCCAGTGGAGTTTTCAAGGATAGAATTTCTTATGGTGGTGGACTCCGCTGTAAAAAAATCCTGTATCTCCTCGTCAGACTTTTTTTCTCTTATCATTTCGTCAAGGGTATAGCCGGAAAGCTTGATAGAATCGATATATGTGGAGAGATACTTTTCAAACTCCATGGCAGACTGACTGGCTGCAACTTCACCGTCCTTTTCGATGCTGCTGCGCCTCTCCTCATAGAGCATCCTGTAATACATGATCACTATACCGACAAAGAAGGTTATTACGAGCATACTGACCAGTATGCTTCTAAGTGTGGATCTTCCAATATTACGCATAAAACCGCTACCTTAAAACATTCCCCCCCGGGAGCCT